>CANQEV010000004.1 GCA_947595925.1 uncultured Acetatifactor sp.
GCAATATCAAATAAAATGCGGTTGGGCTTTCGCACAATATAATCACTGGAAGTCATAACAAATTCAAATTCATTCATCGGCAAAAGTCTGTTTAGGCGCTCTGACAAAGCATCGCCCGACCATAGCAGATTGCTGATCACCGCGCTTCTGATACCATTCTTATTGATAAAATCAAGCATACTATCCGCTTCCGGCATAATCGCGCCCATAGAGGCACCGTTCCAAAAAACATTTTCCATTTCAAGCGGCGTCAAAGAAAACTCTATTCCAAGATACTCATATAACACTCTATTGCCGGTCTGAGCGCCAATATCGTACCCGATTTTACGGACATTTTCGATATGCTCTCCGTAAATCAGTTCTGCCGCTTTTCTGACATCATCCAACGTACAGTGATCAGGATTTTTCGTGGCATACTTCAAAAGTTCCGCATTTCCTTTGTCAGAATCCCAACCGGGTTCATACAGAAGCGTATGTCCATAGTCGAATAGGATCATTTTAGGATACCGCACTCAAATCACCTCATTACACTTATAATTGCAAAACCGGGAACCGTTTTTTGCCGTCAGTTTCGATATCAACTTATTCCACAAGACACCCATTTGTTTTTCTCGGCTTTGGATCAAACTCCGCAAGATGATATCGTTTTCTGTCAAACCAGAAAGAAACAGAATCCTATTTAGAATCCCATTAATCAAAAGGTCGTCCGCTCAATATTACAAATTATAACACAAAAAGGTGATATAAGCAACTGTCTGATAAAACAGTCTGTATCTTAAAGGCAAAAATCTGCAATCAGCTTCTGAAAATCCCTTGTATGCCCTCTGCTATGCCAGTTTACACTTTCGGAATGTCGCCATAAATACAAGCGCTGCAATGAAAATATTCACTCCGATAACGCCTATCCTTTCAGCAGTGAGTTCAAAATTGGTTATGCCGCCAAGCATAAGACTGATCTGTTCCGAATACACAAATCTCGCTATTTTTGCAACGGTGCCGTTAAACAGCGATAACATGGGGAGAAAAGAAAAGACCATCATGACAGGGACGGTAATGGAAGTCGCCATCATCTGTGTTCGGCATCCGATCCCTATGACTGCCCCGACCAGCAGCGAAATGAATATCCCGACTGCCATAATGCCCATAAAGATCAGTCCTGTTTTCCAGCCATGATGACCGGCCATACAGATGACCAGGCTCCCGGTCATACAGGCCAGCCACACATAACTGCCGATCCCCAGCAGATATTCATAGGGTTTTACATTGGACAGGACCAGAACGCGAAGCGTATTTTTTTCTTTCTCCTCTGAAATGACAGCGGCGATACTTGTCAGCGGCGCCATACCTATGTACATCGTTGCAAATAAATTGACGAAAAAATTTTCCGGCATATTCGGGATCTTTACCGTATTGTTCATAATCAGCGTTATCACCGGAAACATCAGGAACTGAATCAGAACCGTCTTGTTCCGCAGGGTATCCTTGATCTGTTTCTCGAAAATGGCGATCATGTTTTTCATGTTATTGCAGCCCCTTTCCTGTCAGTTCGATAAAAGCTATTTCCAGTGTCGGTTCGGAAGAATGGATTGACCGGATCCTGTTTTGCTCCAGATATTCTTTGATCGCAGGCGCGGAAGTGCTGTCGTTGTCCAGCGTCAATTCCGTATCGTCCGTAAGCGTGATATGCAGTTTATTCATGTGATCGTATCTCCTGCAGATATCCGCCGGTTTTCCCTGCTCTATGATATTCCCCCTGTTCAGCAGAATAACATAGTCGCAGATGCTTTCCGCCTCAAACATATTATGGGTCGTCAGAAAAACGGTGGTGCCTTTCTTCCTCTGTTCCAGCAAAATGTCATGTATCTCCCTTGTGGTTACCGGATCCAGCCCGGAAGTGGGTTCATCCAGGAAAAGCAGTTTTGCATGGTTCATAAGGGCCCTCGCCAGTGAAAGACGGTTCGTCATTCCCTTGGAAAGCTCTGAAACAGGCGTTTTGCGAGCTTCATACAGTCCGATGCTTTTCAAGATGTCCGGAATCTCTTGATGGGAAGTATGATAGATATCCGCATAAAAAGACAAATTTTCATAAACAGTCAGGCGCTCATACAAGCCGCAGTTATCCAACATAGCGCCAATATTCCCATGTTCTGCCGCCGTTAATCTCCGGGTATCTTTTCCGAAAAGCTCCGCCTTTCCCTCATTCTGGCAAAGCTGCCCTGTCAGCACTTTGATCAGCGTGGTCTTTCCCGCGCCCGACGGGCCGAGCAGCCCAAAGATCATTCCCTCCGGCACCGCAAAAGAAAGATGGTCTAAAACCGGATCGTCCGAAAATCTGACCGAAAGCTGCTCGACCTTGATACAATCCTTCATTTCTATTCTCCTTTTCTTTCCAGCTTTACTTTCCAGCTTTTTTCAAGTCTTATTTTCCAGCCTTATCTTCCCCCGCTTCCTTCAGGCGCCGTAAGGCCTCCTCCATACGCCTGTTTTCTGTCTTTTCTTTTAGTGTCACAAAAAGGAAACTTCCGGCAAAGCTGACTCCGAAACAGCAGAAAAACATAAGCCACGGCTGCCACATATCGGCCGGGAACCAGTGAAACAGAATGATAAAAACGGCGATTATGATAACCGCAAAAGTCAGCATACATATGCATCTCAACCAGGCGGGCATTTGTTTAATGATCCTGTCCGTAAAGAAAACATAGCGTGCCCCCGTCAGCAAAGCGGAGACGCATAGAAACTGAAAGGAAACGCTTACCGGAACGCCCTGGGCACCCAATGCAAAAATCGCTGAGATATCTCTTGCAGACGCTCCAAATACAAGGCAGAAAATGTTCAGCAGCAGCGTGGTAAACCCAAATATGATCATCACCTGGGCCAGATAATCAAAGATCGTTCTCTTTTCTTCCATATTCATATCACCCCTAATCGTTTTTTTAATTCATCCGCATATTGTCTGGATGCAATAATCTGTTCTCCATTTGACATGGTAATGCGTATCCTTCTGTTGATATCAGCCTTTAAGGACTGTACTTTCTGCAAATGGATCAAAAAGGATTTGCTTACACGCAGGAATCCAAACTCTTCCAGCTGCCCTTCCAACTCATAAAGGCGGAAATCAGATTCATAAACCTCTTTCGATGTATAAACAAAGCATTTTCGATCGATGCTCTCAATGTAAATGACCTCCGCAATATCCAGCAGATAAATTTCCCCATTTTTCTTCGCCGTCAATTGACGATCCATCATCCGCAGGGTCCCCAGGATCTTTTCAATATCCGGCGTCAGATGCTTGCAAGTCACTACAACATGCAGGTCTTCCGCTTTGTCATCGACGATGATCTCTACTTTCAAGGTTTCACCCCCTTTTTCTTTGCCATCAATCGCTGGCTCTGAGGCTATTATAATTCATATTTTTTCTTTTACAACAGCCGGAGACATAGGTTGCCATATTTCAAACGCAAGCTGCCATATTGCCACGCAGATTTCGGCTAAATAAAAAATCCCTTGCTGCCTGCCCATAAGGGCAAACCCAAGGGAAATGAAGACATATATCATGGTTCAACATACTGCAAGCCTTGAAAAAAGAAAATTGGAGATTGAAATAGGCAACGGAGTTTATCTCTTCGTCCCACGGACGATCATTGTCACGGAAACCGACGTATCCCACTGCTTGATTCCTTCACGGTACAAGCGGAGCCGCTCGTCGTACTTGGAATTTACAGCAGCGATCACTTTTTCTGCATGGGGGACATGAACCGACGCTATCGCCTCCAGATCATTCTGCCGCATCGCTTCGATCATTGTTTCTGCCATCTCTGCAGGATACTTCGGCGCATCCGGCGTGAGATCAATGACAGCATAGCCGGTTGCTACATCTGAAAAACCGTTTTTCTCCATTGACGCGGGAAGTTCTGCCTCAGACATCGCATACTTTCCGACACCATACTTTTCAAGTTCATCATTTGATGGCGCGATGTTCTCCCAAAAGTCTCTTTCTTCCGCTGTTTTTTCCAAACACGGTGCGGTGCAGTGCAAACCTTTTCTCGCGGAAAGGCACAGGCACACGCCGCCCGGCTTCAATACCCGATACTGCTCGCGCCAAAATGCAATCGGCTCAATATGTTCCGAAACAGTATTTGAGATCGTAACGTCAAACGACCGATCTGCAAACGGGAGCGCTGTGGCGTTTCCTTCTCTGAAATCGACTCCCGGGATATTTTCTCTTGCAAAAGAGAGGAATCCGCTGTCCCGATCTATCGCGGTGATATGTGCTTTAGGGAACCATCTGTGTAATGATTCTGAAAGTGCTCCGGGGCCGCAGCCGATCTCTAAAATTCTCATATCCGCTGTTTCGTCCAGATCAAAAATCTTTTTATATTGATCAAAAAACAGATCGTCAAATCTAAGTTTCCGGCTGAGATACAGCGTCTTAACGCCTTGAATATTGTTTGACCAGAAATTGTTCATATATCCCTCCGCTGAATACCCACATATCGAACCGCCATTTAATCAATATTTAATATTTTACCACAGAAACATCAAGAAATCTACCACTCGGCAGACCAATTATGTAACCCAATTATGTAACAATTCAGCCGGTCGGCAGTTTCGAGGAAAAATCGTGCTTGCACAAATTTTCCCAAGAATCTGACGACTGAGGGAACGCCGTCTTATGAGCAAAGACAGCTGCGAAGCAGCGGAAAGCGCGTCAGCACGGGTGAACTGTCTCCAATCTAGCAGATCAGCGCATTGGCAAAAGGCCGTATTATTTCTTTCTGCTGTACCCTATCGTACTGATTATCATGGATACTGCAAAGAGGATTGCCACCGCAATTCCTGCAAGAACAACATAAGAAAGTATGGAATTTGTCATAGCGGATAACCCGGGGCCGTCCTCAAAATATTTGACAATATAGAATACCGGAAATACCGCAAGAAGTCCCATAACCTGAGCGGAGCGGAAGCCGAACCAGTAGGTCAGCGGCAGACTGATCCCAGTCCAGAACAGCGGGAGCATGACGGCGACGGCCACGGATGCGCCCCAAAGCACGGGACGAAAGCTGCGGAAAAGGACGCTGGATATCAGGTTGAACAGGATGCTTCCTGCAAGACTGACCGCCAGCGTACAGACGACGGAAATATATTTGCTGGCAACGACGACGGATGCATTTACCGGCATGGCAAGCTGATATTTTTTCCAGCCCGCCGTCTCGTCGCTGACAAAGCTCATCACATTCTGTATCCCGATCGACATGGCAAACATGACGGAAGCCAGCAGCCCCGCATAGGCGCCGGCATTGACCATGAGCAACAGAATAAAGGCGGCCGCCGTCAGGATCATTTTCCGGTCAATACTCTTAAAAAACACGGTGACATCCTTGTAAATCAATCCTTTCATGCCGCGCCTCCTTTGATGTAAAAAAGCATAATATCTTCCAGTGTTGCATTGTCTACTACAATATCTTTGTATTTGCGCCTGATCGCTTCCTTGTCGCGGACAAGGCACTCTTCGCTCACATTAGTCGTCCTGTGGATGATATAATCATCCGGGGAAATAGAAGCAAACTTTTCTCTCCCGCACTTCACGATCCCAAAATGATAAACCAGGTCGTCTTTTTGTTCCTCAAAAATAATCCTGCCCTGATGGATCAGAATTACATAATCTGCAATCTTTTGTATGTCCGACGTAATGTGAGAGGAAAAGAAAATGGAACATTCCTCGTCCTGTATGAATTCCAAAAACAAATCCAATATTTCATCCCGCACAACTGGATCAAGCCCCGTAGTCGCTTCATCTAATATCAGCAGCTTAGGTTTGTGCGCCATAGCGCAGATAATGGACAGTTTCATCTTCATTCCCTTGGAAAAAGAACCTATACGCTTTTTTTCGGGAATATTGAATTTTTTCAGGTAATGTCTATATAGAGCGCTGTCCCAGGCCTGATATACGCTGGACAATATTTTTTCAATGTCGTCCGTATTAAATACGTCATGAAAGTTACATTCATCAAAGACCACTCCGATATCTTCCTTGACAGACATGATCGTATTTTCTTTCCCAAAAATCTCTATCTCTCCGTTATCCCTTTTTAATTCATCAAGTATCAGGTTAATAGTAGTACTCTTTCCAGCTCCGTTTTCACCAATAAATCCCACAATTCTGCCTTTTGGGACCTGAAAGGAAACATGGTCTAACAAAAATCCGTCAAACTGTTTGCATAAATCCCGCACTAAAATGTTGTTTTCCTCCATATTTTCGCCTCCTGCCTATTCTTCATAAAACAATTTTAATATATTTGTCATTTGTTCATAACTGATCCCATGAGCTCTGCCAATCTCCGCAACTTTTTGCAATAGTTCTTCCGCCACGCGAAGCTGCTCTTCTTGTATAAGCTCTTTATTGGGAGCTGCAACGAAGCTCCCTTTTCCAGACACGGTTTCTATGAATCCGTCGCGGGTCAAGTCTTCATAAGCTCTTTGGACAGTAATAACGCTGATGTGCAAATCTTTGGCCAATGCTCTCATGGACGGCAGCGCCTCGCCGGCAGATAAAGTCCCGTTCATAATTTGATTTTTTACCTGCGCACAAATTTGTTCATAAATGGGCTTATCGCTGCTGTTGCTTATGATGATTTCCATGGATTCATCTCCTTGCGTGCTTACCGTAATATCTGTACTTGTTCGATAAGTACAGTATAGGCATATTTAGAGTTTCTGTCAATATATTTTTGGAAATCTTTAAGTATTTAAAAGAAAATTATCGCATTTTATTGGCAGGTGTCGATCCAGACCCAGATTCGTTCGTCCGTTTTTTCGGTAATCACTCCGCCGTTTGCCATCGCTGCTGCAAGGGACGGAAGGTTGTCTGCGTGAATGGTCAACAGGGCTTTGTCAACACCTGCCTCATGGGCCTTCTGCAGCAGAAGGTGCAAGAGCTCGCTGCCGTAACCTTTCCCGCGGTACAGGGGAGCGATGCCATAACCGATATTGCCGCCGGCCTTTTTCAGCGCATCGGTCAGAAAGCTCCTGACATTGCCGAAACCGACCGGCACCGCATCGACATACAGCCAATAGGTAGCAGAGGGAACTTTCCAGCCATCCACAAGACCTGTCTGTTCGGATTCCTGCTGCTTTTTGAGCAGCCATTCCTTGTATTCATCATAGGTCATGCCGTTGACATTATTGATGAGGCCGTTTTCATTCTTCGGCATCGTCTGCAGCATATCATAGATATCATGTCCGTCATCTGTGGACAGCTTTTTCAGCTCGATCATGATGATCCCTCCCCTCGTTATCCTTGTAGGATACGCCATAACAGCAAATTTGTAAACAGACAATAAAACAGTTCAGCCACGCTGTTTGCAAAGCCGCGCTTGCGCGTTTACCGCTCTTGAACGACTGTCTTTGCTCTTAAAATAACGCCTGACTGAACTGTTGTATAAAATTTCAGAAACTATTTTTGTCTTGCTTTCGTCAGATCCCCAGGAAATCCCTCACGACCTGCTGCATCTGGTCCACATCGCACTGCTTGTCATGTACCACCGGAGCGGTCCGAATCTCCTCAATTGCCTTGGGGATCTTTACGTTTGCCAGCCTGGAGAGTTCGTCCGCCAGCTCGAAGTCGCTCATGGCGTCATACTTCCCGTCGATGGCGTTCATCACGCTCCTGGTGAATTTATAGGGGCTGGCGGTGGATGCGATCACCGTCTTGGCGTTATCCCCAGTCTCCGCCTTGTACTTCTCATAGACCGCCGCGGCCACAGCCGTGTGGGTGTCGATCACATAACCGCAGTCTTCATAAAGTTTATGGATGATCTCCGCCGTCTCCGTCTCTCCGGCATAATTGCCGTAGAAATCTTTCAATTCTTCTCTCATCTCCGGCGTGATCTCGTACTTTCCCTCTCCGCTGAGGGCCGCCATCAGGCTCTTATTTTTCTCCGCGTCATTCCCGGCGATCCGATAGATCAGACGCTCCAGATTGCTGGAGATCAGGATATCCATGGAGGGGGAACTGGTCAATACGAACTCCCGGTTGCGGTCATAGATCCCCGTACGGAAGAAATCGTAGAGGACTTTGTTTTCATTGGAAGCACAGATCAGCTTGCCGATGGGAAGGCCCATATTCTTCGCATAGAACGCCGCAAGGATATTGCCGAAATTCCCGGTGGGAACCACCACGTTGATCTTCTCGCCCTCCGCGATCTTTCCCTCGGAGAGCAGTTTTGCGTAAGCGTAAACATAATAGCAGATCTGGGGCACCAGACGGCCAACGTTGATGGAATTTGCGGAGGAAAACTGAAATCCCTTTTCGTCCATCTCTTCCGCCAGCTTCTTGTCGGAAAAGATCTTCTTCACCCCGGTCTGCGCATCGTCGAAATTGCCGTGGATCCCTACCACCAGGGTATTAGCCCCCTTCTGGGTCACCATCTGCTTTTCCTGGATAGGGCTTACGCCGTTCTTCGGATAAAAGACGATGATCCGGGTACCCTTTACATCCGCAAAGCCCGCCAGAGCCGCCTTTCCGGTATCCCCGGAAGTAGCCGTCAGGATCACGATCTCGTTTTTGATCTGATTCTTCCGCGCGGAGGTGATCAGCAGGTGCGGCAGGATGGACAGCGCCATGTCCTTAAAGGCGATGGTGGGGCCATGGAACAGCTCCAGGAAATAGGCTCCCTCCGCTTCTGTCAGCGGGGCAATGACTTCCGTGTCAAACTTCTCGTCATAAGCCCTCTCGATGCAATTCTTCAGCTCCTCCTCCGTAAAATCCGTGAGGAACAGCTTCATCACCTCATAGGCGATCTCTTTATAGTTCATGGAGGCAAGCTCTTTCAAACTCTTATCCAAAGCGGGAATGTGATCCGGTACAAAAAGCCCCCCGTCGTCGGACAATCCCTTGAGGATCGCCTGGGACGCCGTCACCGGCCCGCCGTTTCTTCTCGTACTGTTGTATAAAACCTCCATACTGATTCTCCCTTACTCGTTCAGCAATACAGTGTACACCAGATACCTCTCTGTGGTTCTGTTCTTATCCGCCATACAGGTGGAAAGAATGAGGATCTTGTTGTCCTCGGTGATCTCTACGCCTTCCCGGACAAATTTTGACTCTCCTATAGAATTCTGAACAACGTTAAAAAATTTCTGAAAATGTTCCTTGTCGGTAAAATCATGGTTCATCAGCAAGTGTTCGTCCATATGGATTTCCGTGGCAAAGACCTGATATACCAGGAGCTTTTCCGGCGTATAGATATAGACGTACTGATTTTCGTCAAAGAAGTCCTCTTTTTCAAATTTGTGCAGCTGATTGAACATCGTCCCCGCCGCGCGCATATTATGTCCGTACAGCACGGTGACCGGATCCGTCCAGTCCTTGGAGTTATAATTTTCCGAATAGATGCATCCGGGATATCCTGCGCTGCCGTCCAGATTATGCGACAGGTAATATCCGTTGTCCGTGGGATGCTGCAGCACGGGATAGTCTATATTGGTATTCGGAATATAGATCCAGGCGTAGATATCCGGGTTTGTCTCTTCCTGGAGCGCTTCAAAATCGACCTCTTTATCCGGGATCGGCACGCCGAGATCCTCCAGCACCTGCATCGGATCGGGGGTCGGCTCCGGCGTAGGTTCCGGGGTCTCCGTCTCTATCTTCTCCGCGATCTGCTCCGATATGTTCTTGGGCGTTTTCTCATCCACTGTCAGAACTGTCTGCGCCGCCAGGGCTTCATATTCTTTTTCAGCCTTATATTCCCTGTATTTTCCAATGAAAATAATCACAAGACAGACGATGGCGATGCCCCATAGAATAAGGAGCAGCCATATCCAGGGACGACCGCCCTTGGGCGAATCGTTCTTTTCTTCAACAATATCCTCAGATATTTTCTTCTCCATAGTTTCCGTAGTATTTTCCGTAATATTTTCCATAATATTTCCCATAGTAACCCTTTCCGGAAAGGTTTACCTTGTTCAGGACACAGCCGAGAATCCGAATCCCAGCAACCTCAAGCTGCTCCTTTACTTTTCGAATATAACGGTAACTCACCGCACCGCTGGAAATGACGATCACTGCTCCGTCGCATACCTTGGAAATCACGGCCGTGTCGATCACGCTGCCCAGAGGGGGCGTGTCAATAATCACCATGTCATAATGTTCTCTCGCATCCGCGATCATCTTCTTAAAGCGGCTGTTTGCCAGGAGCTCGCTCGGGTTAGGCGGAACCGGACCCGAAAAGATCATGTCCATGTTTCTGATATCCGTGGTGCACAGGGCATCCTCAAACTTTGCCTTTCCTACGAGGTAATTGGCAAGTCCAAGGCGAACCTTTCCCTTTCTATGGCGCTGGCGCATCACCGATTTGCGCAAATCGGCGTCCACCAGAAGAACCTTCTTTCCCATCTGCGCATAGCTCTTTGCCAGCTCAAAGGAAATACTGCTCTTCCCTTCTCCGGGGGTTGTGCTGGTAAGGCAGATCACCTTGATATCATCCCCCGAGAATTCTATATTCGTCCGAAGCGTTTTGTATGCCTCGCGGCTTCTGAAGTCCAGATCATCACGCTGAAGTTCTATGTTCTGCATGACTATTCCTCCCCTTTCTTCTGTACTTTCAGATCCTGGACCACAATATCCATGTCTGAAGCTTCATCCTCCGTCCCACGGGAAGAACCGGCGTCATAATGCCCGCCGCGGGCCTTCTTCTTTTTGTCCTTGTCCCCCTGCTCCACAATAGGAATCATGGCCAGGGTGCTGAGGCCCAGATATTTTTCCACGTCCTCCGCGCTCTTGATGGTGTCGTCGAGAAGGAATTGAATAATCAGGATTGCGCAGCAGACGAACAAACCAAGGAGTCCGCCCACCAGAGTCCACTTCATTTTGCTGGGGCTGGAGGGTTTTTCAGGGTAGTTTGCCTCCGTCTCCAGATTCGCTGCCTGAACGTCCATAACCTCTTTGATGTGATCGGAAGCGGCAATGCGGATTTCCTTTGCAATGAGCTGTGCCATGGCAGGATCCGGATCCGTCACCGTGATGGAAATCAAGCTGGTGTCCCCGACGGTCTCCACATCGACCCTTTCATTCAGCTGTTCATACTTCTCATCCAGCCCGCAGGTCGCAATCACGCTCTCAAGAACGTCCCGGCTTTTGATCAAAGGGCCGTAGTTTTTCGTCAGCGTCGTCGACATCTGCAGATCCGTGTAGGAAATGGCCGTCTCACCGTTTCTGTTCAGTATGAAAATCCTCGTTGTGGACTGATACTGCGGAGTCACAAGAAAAATGCAAATCATCAGACCCACCAGGGCGGAAGCGACACCGCATATCACAATCAGCCACAGCCATCGGAGCAGAAGTGCAAAAAGCTCTTGTAAATCAATTTCAATCACATCGTCCTTATCCTGCATTTGTAATCTCCTGATTTTTTATTTGCCCAGCAGATACTTTTCAGCATTCCCAAACAGTATCCCATCAGCGTATTCTCTATCACACTTTCTGTAAATCAGATCGGCACATTTCGCCATCTCCGGAGGTCTTCCCGAAGCATTATGAGCGTCTGTTCCCACAAATTCAATCAAATGCTCCCTGAGAAGCTTCTGGATGAAATGCTTCGCCTTAAAACCATAATTTCCAGCCACGCTGCCTGCGTTCACCTGAACCAGGCAGCCCATTTCATGAATGATACGCACATTTTCCGGTTTTCCAAGCATGCACCCATAGCGTTCCACATGCGCAATAATCGGACGATACCCCATGCTGAAGATATCGTCGATAGCATTTCGAATGTAGGGGAAAGACTCCATGGGACTGAACTCCACAAGGATAAAATCCGTATCGTTCATCCTCGAAATCCATCCGTTCTCCAGTTTTTCCTCCAGGGAACTGTTGTAATATATCTCCGTTCCGGGATATAGCCGGATAGATATTTGCTCTTCTTCCGCCCTCTCCCGTACCGCCTGAAGCAGCCTTCCGATCTCGTCCCTGGGTGTTCCCACCCGCCCTCTCTTATAATGAGGCGTCACAATCATGGAGGTGATTCCGCTCCGAGACGCGATCCGAAGCATCTCCATCGTTTCATCCATGCTCTGTGAGCCGTCATCCACCTGAGGAAGGATGTGGCAATGAACATCCGTATAACCCATTTTTTGTTTTCCTGCCCAGTATGATTTACAAAACCGCGCTGTTCATAAGTATAGCTTACGATATCTTTTCCGTCAAGTGATTTTTCATCGATTCCAGTCGATTCCAGCCTCCGTCCGTTTCAGCGTTTACTGCCATTCATACGGCGTGGCCTGATATACGTAATAATTAAGCCAATTGCTGTAGAGATTGTTGCTGTGGGACCTCCACTGCAAGTTCGGCCTCTGCTCCGGGTCGTCGTTCGGATAATAGTTATAAGGGATCTGGATGGGAAGCCCCTTGTTCCGGTCGCGGATATACTCGTTATTCAGAGTCATGCGGTCGTACTCCGGGTGGCCGGTGACAAAAATCTTCTTCCCGTTCTCCGCCATGGCAAGAAAAACTCCCGCCGTCTCGCTCTCCGCCAGAACCGTCAGCTCCTTACAGGCGTGGATGGCTTCCGCGCTGGTCTCCGTGTGCCGGCTGTGGGGTGCGAGAAAGATATCGTCAAAGCCTCTCACCAGAGGGATCTTGCGGTTGCTCACCTTATGTTCATACACCCCGAAGAGCTTCTGAGGGAGCTGGGATTTATTGATGCCGTAATAATGATAGAAGCCCGCCTGGGCCGCCCAGCAGATGTGCAGGGTGCTGGTCACATGAGTCTCAGCCCAGTCCATGATCTGGCAGGTCTCCTCCCAGTAATCCACTTCTTCGAAAGAAATGTCCTCCACCGGCGCCCCGGTGATGATGAGCCCGTCGAAATTTTCCTCTTTTACATGATCGAAGGTCGTATAAAATTTGTTCAGATGGCTCTGGGGGGTGTTCAGGGACACATGGGTCTTGGTGTTCATCAGCGTCACCTCCACCTGGAGGGGCGTATTGGACAGAGCCCTTAAAAGCTGCAGCTCCGTGTCCTGCTTCACCGGCATATTGTTCAGGATCAGGATCCTCAGAGGCCGGATGTCCTGGTGGATGGACCGGGTCTCGTCCATGACGAAGATATTCTCTCTCTCCAGGATCTCCTTTGCCGGGAGATCGCTCTGTGTCTTAATTGGCATGACTCTTTCCTCCTGTCATGGAGCAGACTGCTTCTGCTCTCTTCTATTTCCACAAACCGCTCTTTTGTCTCATGAAAAACCGGTTTTTCCGCGCCGCGGCCCGCGCGTCAAAAATCATTGTAAATATTTCTCCAGAAATTCGTCCTCGGACAGGATCGCGACTCCCAGCTCCTTGGCCTTTTTGTTCTTGGAAGAAGAGGATGTCACGTCGTTGTTGATCAGGCATTCGGTCTTGCCGGTGACGCTTCCCGCAACCTTTCCTCCCCGGGCCTCGATCTCTTCCTTTAATTCATTCCGGCTGGCGTAATGGTTCAGGCTTCCCGTCACGACGAAGGTCTTTCCCGCCAGATCCTGCTTTTCTCCCCCGCCCTGGGGTTTCTCCACATGGAGTTCTCCCATGAGCCGGTTAAGCTTTTCCCGGTTCTCCGGATCCTTCATGTATTCCACATAGGTCCCGGCGATCACCTCTCCGATCCCCTCAATGGCGCTCAGCTCTTCCGCCGACGCGCCGCAGAGCTTATCCAGATCGTAGTCAAAATACCTGCACAGGAGCTTGGCGTTGGCCAGCCCGATATTTGCGATCCCCAGGGAATAAATGACCCGGGGAAGTGTCGTGTTCCTGGCGTTCTCGATGCTGTCCAGAAGCTTCTGACAGGATTTCTCCCCAAAGCCTTCCATTTCCTCTATGGCGTCCCGGTACCGTTCCAGGTGAAACAGGTCCGCATATTCCTTGATAAAACCCTTGTCGATCAGCTTCTCCAGCGTAGCCTCCGAAAGGCCGTCGATGTTCATGGCGTCCCGGCTCACAAAGAGGGTAAAGCCCTTTATCTCCTTTGCGGGGCACTTTTCGTTCAGGCAGTACAGCGCCTGAGCCTCCCCCGTCTGACGGATCTTGGTCTCTCCCCCGCACACCGGGCAGGTCTTCGGGATCTCCAGGGTATCGCTTCCCGTCAGATTTTCCGCGATCTGCGGGATGATCATATTCGCCTTGTACACCGTCACCCGGTCCCCGATGCCAAGCCGCAGCGCTCGGACCACGCTGACGTTGTGTACGGAGGCACGGCTCACCGTGGTCCCCTCCAGCTCCACCGGTTCAAAGACCGCCACCGGGTTGATCAGGCCGGTCCTGCTGGGGCTCCACTCCACGTCCAGGAGCGTGGTCTCCACGAGTTCGTCCGCCCACTTAAAGGCGATGGAATGTCTCGGAAACTTCGCCGTCCTTCCCAGGGATTCCCCGTAGGCGATATCGTCGTAGGTAAGGACAAGACCGTCCGACGGGATGTCGTATTTCTCTATGCGGCGTTCAAAATCCTCGATGGCGGAGAGGATCGTATCTTCCTCCACCGGCATGTGCTCCACCACCGCAAAACCCTGCTCGCTTAAAAAGCGGAACTGGGCCAGCCTGGAATTTTGAAAATCCTGCTGCTCCTCCCCCAGCACGGCCTCCACCAGATGAAAGGCGTAAAACTGGACGTTCCTCCTGGCCGTGATCTCACTGGAGAGCTGCCTTACAGAACCGCTGCAGAGGTTCCGGGGATTTTTGTACTTTTCGCCCTCCTCCGGAATCTGGGCGTTGATCTTCTCAAAATCCGAATAGCTGATGACCGCTTCCCCCCGCAGGACCAGTCTTCCCGGGAAGGAAATGTTCATAGGCAGATTGAGGAAGGTTTTCGCGTTTGCGGTGATCACTTCTCCAACCTCTCCGTTGCCCCTGGTCACGGCCTTCTCCAGTCTTCCGTCCTGATAGGTCAGCACGATCGTAAGGCCGTCCAGCTTCCAGCTCAGGACCCCCTTGTGCCCCTGCAGCCAGTCCCGCAGCTCCTCCCGGCTCTTGGTCTTTCCCAGGGACAACATGGGGGTTGCGTGTCTCTCCTTTGGCAGGAAGTCCACCGCCTCATAGCCCACCTTTACCGTAGGGCTCCCGGCCAGCACCATCCCCGTCTCCCGCTCCAGAGCCGCCAGCTCGTCATAGAGTTTATCGTACTCCAGATTGCTCATCAGCTCCGTATCTTTCGCATAATACGCCTCCGCCGCCTTATTTAAGATTGGCACCAGCTCCCGAATCCGGGCAATTTTTTCCGATCGATCCATGTGAATCTCCCTCATTTCCGCTTTTTTTCAGACAGTTCCAGAGCTCCCGGATCTCCTCCGCCGAAGCCTCCCGAAATTCCCCGGGCTTCAGATCTCCCAGCTGCAGATTGACGACCCGCACCCTCTTTAGGCCCACGATCCTGTAATGCAGTTCCCCGCACATTCTCCGGATCTGGCGGTTGAGCCCCTGGGTCAGAACGATCCGAAAAGTCTTCTCCCCCAGTTTTTCCGCCCGGCACGGCCTGGTCCTCACCTTCAGATCCCTGAGATAGATCCCCCCGGCCATCCGCTTCAAAAAATCTTCCGTGATCTTCCTGTCGACCTTTACGATATACTCCTTCTCATGGCCGTTCGCGCCCCGCATCATCTCGTCTATGAGAGCGCCATCGTTCGTGAGTATGAGAAGGCCCTGGGATTCCTTGTCCAGCCTCCCGGCGTAGGTCACCCGCAGAGGATACTTGATTTCGTTAGACAGCGTCCTCTTTTCGTGAGGATCCCGCTCCGTACAAACGACGCCGACGGGCTTATGATAGAGAAGCACGACCTTTCTGTCCCTTCGCGCCACAGGTTTTCCGTCCACCAGGACCTCCTGGCCCTCTTCCACAACGGCGCCCAGCCGGGCCGTCTGCCCGGAAACGATAACTCTTCCCGTACGGATCAGGTTGTCCGCCTCCCGCCTGGAGCAGATCCCGCACTCCGCCAGATATTTATTCAGTCTTTCCCGCTCCATCTCTCCAATTCCTCTAACAGAACGATCTTCGGAACCCCTTGTCCCTCATTCAGGCCACGCTTTGCCGTCTCATCCGCAAGCTCGTTATACTTTACGTTCGTATGGGCCGCAACCTTGTGAAACACGATCCGTATCTGCGTCCCCCAGGAGCGCATGGCCTCCGCGTATTTCCGGGTGTATTCCTTCTTACACTTCCAATCGCCGGTCACCCACTTTTCGATTCCTTCATAATCATAGTATAGCTCCGCGCACCCGAACCCATTCTTCATGGCCGTCCGCACCGCGTACATGGCCCCCAGCATCTCCCCCGTCACGTTCCGCATGGAAACCGTCTCCGGATTGTCGCCGTTTCCCAGCGCGAGGTAAATCCCGCCGTCCGGCGGAAGGAAAACGCAGCCGAAGGCATACCGCTTAAGGGCGTCGTTATAACTGCCGTCCACATAAACCGTCAAGGTATCTTCCTTGGTCCATCTGCTCTCCATGCCGCTCCTTCGATCCTCCTCTTTCCTACGGATAACGATTCAGCCCACAGCGCCTGTCACACTGTGAGCTTTCAGCATAAGTTTTATGAATGCCGCCCGGTTCAATCCAGCGCTTTTTTGATCGCTTCCATCAGCTCCTCGTAAGTCTCGAAGGCAGGGAGTTCCGGGTGATCCGCCTTGATCTGTTCCGTGCTTCGGAAGAGAAATCCCGCCTTGCTGGCCTGGATCATTCCCAGATCGTTGTGGCTGTCCCCGCTGGCGATCGTCTCAAAGCCGATGGACTGCAGCGCCCTGACCGTTGTGAGCTTCGACTGCTCACAGCGCATTTTGAATCCCGTAATCTCCCCGTTTTCCGCAACCTCCAGGGTATTGCAGAAAATCGTGGGCATTCCCAGCTTTTTCATCAGAGGCCCGGCGAACTGGGAAAAGGTGTCGCTGATGATGATCACCTGGGTCAGGGACCTCAGCTCATCCAGAAATTCCTTCGCCCCCGGCATGGGGTCGATCTTCGCGATGGTATCCTGGATCTCCTTCAGGCCCAGTCCGTGCTCCTTCAGGATCCCGATCCTCCACCTCATCAGTTTATCATAATCCGGCTCATCCCGAGTGGTCCGCTTTAACTCCGGGATCCCGCTCGCCTCTGCGAACGCGATCCAGATCTCAGGTACAAGCACCCCTTCCAGGTCCAAACATACAATATTCATTCGTCCATTCCTCCCGCCGTTGACTATCCCTGCACTAAGCTGTTACATAGTGTAACACAGGACCGCCCGCTCTGTCAAACGCCCCGGAACCGGTGTGAAGCACCTAGACCCGGCATTCAGACGCCGTTCCACAAAATGAAAATTTCAGTGAAATCATCCCTTTTTAATGAAACCATCCCTTCCGCCGGAAAACCACAAACCAGATCACGCAGACCGCCGCGCAGACGAAGATCACCGCCGGATAGCCAAAGCTCCACTGATATTCCGGCATCTGCAGGTTCATTCCGTACCATCCGGCGATCAAAGTCAGCGGCAGAAAGATGGAGGTCACCAGCGTAAAAACCTTCATCAGACGGTTCTGCTCGATGTCGATCTGGGCCTGATAGGATTCCCGCACCTGAGCGATGTATTCCCGAAGATTGATGGCCTCCGAGAGCAGGCGGCGGGTCCTGTTGTGCAGGATCTCAAAATAATTCAGATACTCCGCGCTGATCAGATCGTTATCATTGTCACAGAGCTCCGCAAAGATGAGCTCGCACTGTTCGTAATACTTTTTCAGCCGCAGGATCTCATAGCGGATATCCACGATCCGCTCCCGGACGTTTTCCTTCTCCCCATGGATCACGGAATCGTCCAGCGCAGAGATCCGGTCTTCCAGATCCTCCAGATTCTTTGTATCTCCCTTAAAAAGGTTTTTGAAAAAGAGATACATGGCCCTCTCGTTCGTAGGCGCTCCGGAAAAGCACTTTTCCGCCGCCTGGTACGCCGCCTCGTCCTCACATATCACAAAGATATCGTCCCGGTCGATGTAGATCATGATCTGGGAGGGCTCCGCCTCCACATCCCGGATGTCGTACCAGTCAAAGGCCACGATGCTGTACTGGTCAAAGCCCTCAAAGGTCTCGATCTGCCCTTCCTCTATATAATCGACCACCGAAGGGTCGATCTGCTCCATATAATTCTCTATCTCGCTTCTGTCAATAACCTTCTGCATAGTCCCCTCTCTGAAACCGCGCCTTTCCGGCTTCTATCGCGCTCTCTGTGTCCTCACAATAGGAATTATTCCCCTAATTCTTTTCGCAGATTCTCGCAGTCCTGTGCCATTTCCCGCATATCCTCGTCCGAAAGCATCTCATGAAGGTCATAGGACAGCGGGTTTTGAACAAATTTTGCTTTCTGTCTTCAGGAAAACAGGGCGCTGCAGCTTGCCATTCCCTGACAGCCGACAGCGCCCTGCCCGCACGGTCTCTGTGACATTCCTTTCGGACCTTCCCATTCGTCAGATCCCCCGGGAAACTCACAGTTTCAGACATCCTTTAATAATTTACGATCTTCCCAAAATCAGCCTTCAGGGAAGCGCCGCCCACCAGGCCGCCGTCGATATCGGGCTGTGCGAACAGCTCAGCGGCATTGCCGGCGTTTACGGAACCGCCGTACTGGATGCGGACTGCCTCCGCGGTGGCCGCGTCGTACATCTCGGCGATGCAGTCGCGGATCCCCTTGCAGACTTCCTCCGCCTGCTCCGTGGTAGCGGTCTTTCCGGTGCCGATGGCCCAAATAGGCTCATAGGCGATAACCATATTTTTCACCTGGTCAGCGGTCACGCCAACAAGGTCGGACTTGATCTGGAAACGGATCCAGTCCATGGTCACGCCCATCTCCCTCTGCTCCAGGGACTCCCCGCAGCACAGGATCGGGGTAAGCCCTGCCTCGATCGCCTTCTTCACCTTCTTGTTCAGAAGCGCGTCGTCTTCCTTAAAGTAGTCGCGTCTCTCGGAATGTCCGATGATCACGTACTTTACCCCGGCGTCCACAAGCATCTCCGCAGAGATCTCTCCGGTGTACGCGCCCTTTTCCTCAAAATACATATTCTCCGCGCCGACCTCTACATTGGTCCCCTTCACGGCTTCCACCACGGGTACGATGTCGATGGCGGGAACGCAGTAGACCACGTCCACGTCCTTCGATGCCACCAGATCCTTTAACTGCGCGCAGAGAGCTACTGCCTGGCTGGGAGTCATGTTCATCTTCCAGTTGCCGGCGATAATCTTTCTTCTTGCCATTGGTTTTTCCTCTTTTCTCTAATTGGTCCCTCCGGACCGGTCCTTCTTACTTATCGTCTGCAGCCGCAACGCCGGGAAGCTCCTTGCCCTCAAGGAATTCCAGGGAAGCGCCGCCGCCGGTGGAGATATGGCTCATCTTATCGCCAAAGCCAAGGTTGTTGACTGCGGATGCGGAGTCGCCGCCGCCGATGATGGTGGTGGCGTCGGTCTCAGCCAGAGCCTTTGCCACGGCGATGGTTCCTGCCGCCAGGGTGGGATTCTCAAATACGCCCATGGGCCCGTTCCATACGACGGTCTTCGCGGTCTTCACGGCGTCCGCATACAGAGCGGCGGTCTTAGGACCGATATCGCAGCCCTCCCTGTCGGCGGGCATCTTATCTACATCATACACTTCCACCTCAACAGGAGCGTCGATGGGATTGGGGAACTCCGCGATGGTGACGGAGTCCACGGGAAGCAGAAGCTTCTTTCCAAGCTTCTCTGCCTTTGCCATCATCTCCTTGCAGTAGTCGATCTTCTCATTGTCCACCAGGGACTTACCGATCTCATAGCCCTGTGCCTTCAGGAACGTATACGCCATACCGCCGCCGATGATCAGGGTATCGCACTTCTCCAGAAGGTTGGAGATCACGTTCAGCTTATCGGCAACCTTTGCGCCGCCCAGGATCGCCACGAAGGGACGAACGGGATTCTCTACCGCGTTGCCCAGGAAATTGATCTCCTTCTGCATCAGATAGCCGACCACGTTCTCGCCGCCCTTTGCAGTGATGAACTTCGTAACGCCCTCAACGGAAGCGTGAGCCCTGTGGGAAGAACCAAACGCGTCGCAGACATACAGATCCGCGAGATCCGCCAATTCCTTGGAGAACTGCTCGCCATTCTTTGTCTCCTCCTTGCCGCGGAAACGGGTATTCTGAAGCAGGACAACGTCACCCTCCTTCATCGCCTCAACAGCCTTGGTGGCAGCCTCGCCGGTCACGTTGTAATCGGAGACAAACACCACTTCCTTGCCCAGCTTCTCGGAAAGTCTCTTTGCCACGGGAGCCAGGGACTCCTTCTCGTTGGGGCCGTCCTTTACCTTGCCAAGATGAGAGCAGAGGATCACCTTGCCCCCGTCGTTCATCAGCTTCTTAATGGTGGGCAGCGCCGCCACGATACGAGTCTCGTCGGTGATCACGCCGTCCTTCAGGGGCACGTTGAAATCGCATCTCACGAGAACGCGCTTTCCCTTTGCATTGATGTCGTCTACTGATTTTTTGTTCAAACTCATCTCAAATCCCTCCTAATTACTCCTAATTTCTCCTAATCTCTTCTGAAATCTGCGTTTCATGCCGCTTTCCGTCTGTTTCCGCTCCGCGCCATCGGCAGAAAACGCTGCATAACCCTATTGCCTCCGCCTTTCCCAGCCGTGAAAAAAGCGGCAGCTAAGAAATAAGGGCCCGGTCCAAGGACCGGACCCTTAAGGTCTCTCTTCTTTGAGAAATTACAGCTCAGCGAAGTACTTGATGGTGCGAACCATCTGGCTGGTGTAGGAATTCTCGTTGTCGTACCAGGACACAACCTGTACCTGATAGGTATCCTCGTCGATCTTAGCCACCATGGTCTGGGTAGCGTCGAACAGGGAACCGTATCTCATGCCGATAACGTCGGAGGATACGATCTGATCGGTGTTGTAACCGAAGGACTCGGAAGCAGCAGCCTTCATCGCTGCGTTGATGCCCTCCTTGGTCACGTCCTTGCCCTTGACAACTGCGGTAAGGATCGTGGTGGAACCGGTAGCTACGGGTACGCGCTGTGCAGAACCGATCAGCTTGCCGTTCAGCTCAGGGATAACAAGGCCGATAGCCTTTGCTGCGCCGGTGGAGTTGGGAACGATGTTCGCTGCGCCTGCGCGGGCACGTCTGAGATCGCCCTTTCTGTGAGGTCCGTCCAGGATCATCTGGTCGCCGGTGTATGCGTGAATGGTGCTCATGATGCCGCTCTGGATCGGAGCGTAATCGTTCAGAGCCTTTGCCATAGGCGCAAGGCAGTTGGTGGTGCAGGATGCAGCGGAGATGATGGTGTCGTCCTTGGTCAGGGTCTTCTCATTTACAGAGTAAACGATGGTAGGCAGATCATTTCCTGCAGGAGCGGAGATCACAACCTTCTTTGCGCCTGCGTCGATATGAGCCTGGCTCTTCTCCTTGGAGCAGTAGAAACCGGTGCACTCCAGAACTACGTCAACGCCGATCTCGCCCCAGGGCAGCTCGTTTGCCTTAGCCATAGCGTAGATCTTCAGGGTCTTTCCGTCAACGGTGATGGTTCCTGCCTCGTCGTCAGCCTCTACGGTGTGAAGGTTCTCACCGATCTTTCCACAGTATCCGCCCTGAGCGGTGTCGTACTTCAGCAACTGAGCCAGCATGGAAGGCTTCGTCAGATCGTTGATTGCAACTACCTCGTAACCTTCTGCGCCAAACATCTGTCTGAATGCCAGACGACCGATACGGCCAAAACCATTGATCGCAACTTTTACTGCCATTTTAGTTTCCTCCTAGTTTTTGATTATTTATTTCTTTTGACACGCGCAAACGCCCCGAGGAGCCTGTCCCCTCTTCCGCGTTTCCGATTGTCAAAATTTTATCAGCAAACATATTTTACCTAATTCCATCTGATAATTCAAGACAAAATTAAAAAATAATTTCCAATTCCGTAAAATTTAACCGTTTGTTCAAATTTCCCGTGGTTTTTTTGACGAAATTTGTTATACTGATAACTGACGGGGGATGGATCGGGATGCCCGCCGGCGAACCGAAAACCGCGCCTGCCGACGTTCCGAAAAAGAGAGGCACGGACTTTTACGTCCGATTGTGGCCGAAACAGGATTGCCCGACTTTTAGAACCCGCCGTCTCCTAATTCGATATTCCTTAATTGTATGTAGAAAGGATTTTGAAAGCTATGCCCCTCACTGCAGACTGCCACCTTCACAGCCGTCACTCCGGCGACAGCACCGCCCCCATGGAAGAAATGATCCTGCGGGGGATAGACCTTGGCCTCAACACTATGTGTTTTACGGAGCACAACGATTTCTGCTACCCGGACACCCCGGACGGCCCCGGAAGCATCTTTCTCTTAAACGCCGACTCCTACCTCTATGAGCTGATCTCCTTAAAAGAAAAATACGCGGACCGCATCCAGATCCTGTTCGGCGTGGAGCTCGGACTGCAGCCGGATGCGGAATGTTTCCGAAAGAACGCCGTATTTGCCAAAAGCTATGACTTTGATTTTATCATCGGCTCCTCCCATATCTGCCATGGACGCGACCCCTACTACCCTGACTTTTATGAGGGAAGGAGCGAGGAGGAAGCTTACCGCGAATACTTTTCTTCTATATTGGAGAATGTCAAAAAATATCAGAACTTCGATGTCTACGGGCACCTGGATTACGTCGTTCGATACGGCCCCGGCAAAGACAGAGATTACAGCTATGACAGGTATCAGGACGTGCTGGATCCGATCCTTCAGGCCCTGATTGAAAATGAAAAGGGCCTGGAAGTCAACACCGGCGGCTTAAAAAGCGGTCTCCGGGATCTCCACCCCTGCGCGGACGTCTTAAAGCGCTATCGCGCGCTGGGCGGCGAACTTGTCACCGTCGGAAGCGACGCCCACAGGCCGGAAGACGTCGCGGCCCACTTTGACCGGGCCGGTCAGCTTCTGAAGGACTGCGGATTTTCCTATTACTGCGTCTATGAGAAGCGCACGCCCCATTTTAAAAAGCTTGACTGAAGGGATGCGGGGCGCTTGCCAGAGGCGGGCCCGGCAGTAAATCCAGGCCCCGGCGCGCTTGTCAGGGGCGGGCCCGGCAGTAAATCCAGGCCGCAGCGCGCTTGTCAGGGGCGGGCCCGGCAGTAAATCCAGGCCCCGGCACGCTTGTCAAGGGCGGGCCTGGCAGAGGGTCCCGCCTCCCAGGACATACTCCCCGTCGTAAAACACCACCGCCTGGCCCGGGGTGACTGCCCGGACCTTCCCCTCAAATCTGCACTCCGCTAAATCTTCTCCGATCTTTTTGACCGTACAAAATTCCCCGGCGTGATTATATCGGATCTTCGCCCTGACCCGTCTTTCGGACGGCAGATCCTCTATCGACATAAAATGCAAGTCGGTACAGACCGCTCTGTCCACAAAAAGTTCTTCATTTTCCCCGACCACGACTTCATTGGTTTCCGGCCGGATCTCCGTCACGAACACCCGATGCCCCATGGGCAGCTCCAGTCCCCGGCGCTGTCCGATGGTATAGTGCGAGATCCCCCGGTGCCTTCCAAGCACCCTGCCGTCCCGCGTCACGAAGTTGCCGGGACCGGAGAGCTTTTCCCTCGCCGTCCTCTCAATAAATCCCGCGTAGTCGTGATCCGGGATAAAACAGATCTCCTGGCTGTCCGGTTTCTGTGCCACCGGCAGTCCCGCCTCCCTGGCGATCTCCCGGATCCGCGCCTTTTCATATTCCCCCACGGGCATCAGCGTTCTCTTAAGCTGCTCCTGGGTCAGATTATAAAGCGCATACGTCTGATCCTTTTCCGCCGTCACGGAATTACGGACAGCGTATCTGCCGTTCTCCAGCCTGTCGATCCGGGCGTAATGCCCCGTGGCGATATACTCCGCCCCAAGTTGACGGCTCCTCTCCAAAAGGGCCTCCCACTTCACCCGCCGGTTACAGACCACGCAGGGGTTCGGCGTCCTGCCCTGCAGATATTCCCGGGTGAAATAGTCGACCACTTCCCTCAGAAAGACCTCCCGGAAATCCATGACATAATGAGGGATTTCCAGGATCCCGGCTACTTTTTCCGCATCCTCGGCGGCGGATGATCCCCCGCAGCCCTCTCCCCAGAACTGCATGGTGACGCCGATCACGTCATACCCCCGTTCCTTTAACAAAAGGGCCGCCACAGAGGAATCCACGCCCCCGGACATCCCTACGACCACTCTCTCCTTCATCTCAAGCTCCTGTTCCTCTTCTCCCCGTCTGCATTTTCCGCACAGTCTTTTTGCACTGTCTGCGCTTTCTGTGCTCCTGTATTTCCTGCTTTCTGCTTTACCGTATCTCCTGCTCTCTTCGTGCTTCCTGCTTTTCCCAGTCCGGCGCAGCCCTGCACAACGCCAAAATTTCTCTCCCCCGGTGCCAGCTTTCCACATGCCAGGAATTCTCTCTTTCTCAGCGCCTTCCTCACGCCCAGGGTTCCTTCCACCCCATCATCCGGCGCATTCGGAAGACGATCTCCTTCAATGCATCCACCGTCCTGTCGATCTCCTCCAAAGTGTTTTCCTCCGAAAGCGTAAACCGAAGGGACCCCTTTGCCTGTTCCGGGGTTCTTCCCATGGCAAGCAGCACATGGGAGGGCTCCCTGCTTCCCGTGGCGCAGGCGGAACCGCTGGAGGCGCAGATCCCCGCCATATCCAGCTCGATCAGCACCGCTTCCCCCTCCAGGGGCGGAATACACACGCTGACATTACCCGGCAGCCGCTTTTCCGGATGACCGTTCAGCAGGATTCCCGGAACCTCATTGAGAAGCCTCCCCGTCATGTGCTCCGACAGCCGCCGCAGGTATGGTTCGTCCTGCTCCAGGCGTTCCGCCGCGCGTTTCGCCGCCGCAGCCAGGCCCGCGATCCCCGCCACGTTCTCCGTGCCGCCGCGAAGCCCCCTCTCCTGACCCCCGCCGTAAAGATAGGGGGAAAGACGCACATCCTTCCTCACATAGAGGAATCCCGTCCCCTTAGGTCCGTGAAACTTATGGCCGCTGGCGCTGAGCAGGCCGATCCGGCCGTTCCCCACGGAAACCGGCAAATGCCCGTATGCCTGCACCGCGTCCGTGTGAAAGAGGATTCCATGCCTGTCCGCGATCTCCGCAATCTCTTGAATCGGCTCCAGCGTGCCCACCTCATTGTTGGCATACATCACGCTGATCAGGATCGTGTCCCTGCGGACGGCCGCTTCCAGCGCTCCAGGATCCACCGCCCCGTATTCGTCCACATCCAGATATGTCACCTGGAATCCCTGTTTTTCCAGGGCTTTGCAGGTATTTATGACTGCATGGTGCTCCACCTTCGAGACAATCATATGGCTGCCCTTTTCCCGAAGTCCTTCTGCCGCGGAGCGGAGGGCCCAGTTGTCCGCCTCCGAACCGCCGGAGGTAAAATAAATCTCTTCCGGCTGCGCGCCCAGGGTTCCCGCGATCACGCGCCTGCTCTCCGCCAGCGCCTTCTTCGCCCTTCCCGCCAGGGAATAGACCGCGCTGGGATTCCCAAAATCATCCTTTAGATAGGGCAGCATCGCCTCAAAGGCCTCTTCCGAAAGCCTGGTGGTAGCCGCATTGTCCAAGTATATCATGTCAAGACCATCCCCTTCGCCACATTTCCGTCCCTTTTCCATCCCGTTTTACAGACGTTGACCCCATCCTGATCCCACGCCGCACTCTCTAAAACTGCCGTGCCGCTTTCCAAGCCTGTACGCATTTCTGTTTCCGACTGCGTTTTTTCCGTTGCATTGGTTCACGCCGCATTGTTCCTGCCGCTGCCGTTTCCTCCGGATCAGCCTTTCCACACCCGTCCCAGCCAGTCCGCTTCAGAACGTTATTCCAGTATAACATTTTCCCGCCGGTTCTTTCAACACCCTCTTTTGAATATGCTTTCCTAAAGAGCGGCTTCCTGGACGCAGACCGAAAAAGGACCATATTATGAAACCAAAAACCTTCTCCCTCAAAAAGATGTCGGACCATCCGCTCATAACCGGGACGCTCATTCTGACTTTGACCGGCCTGGTCAGCAGACTGATCGGCTTCTTCTACCGCATCTACCTTTCCCGGATTTTCGGAGAGGAAAACATGGGGATCTACCAGTTGATCAGCCCGGTGATCTCCCTCACCTTCGCCCTGTCTGCCGCCGCCTACCAGACAGCCGTCTCCAAACTCACCGCGGAACTGGCGGCGCGTTCCTCTTCCGCAAGGGATCCCCGCATCCGCAGACCTTTTTGGGCAGCCCTCACTATCTCCCTGCCCTTGTCCTTCCTCTGCACCGCCGTCACCTTTCTTCTCGCAGAGCCCATCGGTTCCGTCCTCCTGAAAGAGCCCAGGACCGTTCCCCTGCTGCGGATCATCGCCTTTTCCTTCCCCTTCGTGGGGATCCATGCCTGTATCAACGGCTGGTTCTACGGCATGAAAAAAGCCGGGCTCCCGGCCATCGCCCAACTGGTCGAACAGTTGACCCGCGTGGGCTATGTGTATCTGATCACCAAAAAGACACTGACCGCCGGACAGACGCCGGACATCTCCGCTGCAGTTTTCGGCCTGGCTTTGGGGGAACTGGTCAGCATGTCGGTGGCGATCTTTACCTACCTGCCCTTCTTTCAGGCTGACGAATCCGCTTCCGCCGGGAATATGGCATCCTCCTTGCGAAATTCCCGGAACGCCTCTTTTCCGGACACCTCCTCCCGCGGACAAACTGCGGTTTCCACAGGATCCGGAGCCGGAAACTGCCCGCCGGTTTCCTTTGACAGAACCGCTTCCCCATCCCGGTGCGGAAAGAACCTCCGGGCCGGGATCCTCTCCGCCGCCGGCGTCTACCGGGGAATCCTGGCGATGGCGCTTCCCCTCACCGCGAACCGCCTGACCCTGAACTTCTTAGGCAGCGCGGAATCCGTTGCCATCCCGGAGATGCTCCGCCTCTACGGATACACCACGGAAAACGCCCTCTCCGTCTACGGCGTGCTCACCGGCATGGCAATGCCCCTGATCTTTTTCCCCAACGCCCTCACCAGCTCCATCGCCGTCATGCTTCTCCCCATGATCTCCGAGAAACATTCGCTGAAGAAATACGACGCCGTGCGGAGCCTGACCCTTCAAACCCTGAAATACAGCTTTCTCATGGGCTTCGCCTGCATGACGGTCTTCTCGGCCCTGGGGCCCTGGCTTGGGACTTTCCTCTTTAACAGCCCGCTGGCCGGGCGCTGTATCCGCACCCTTGGATTTATCTGTCCTTTTCTTTATCTGGACACCACCCTGTCCAGCATCCTCCAGGGACTGGGAAAGGCCGGCGCCATCTTCTTTATCAATATCACCAGCCTTCTCGTCCGCCTGGCCTTCGTCTACTTTGCCATACCGGTCTATGGGATCAAGGGATACCTCTGGGGGATGCTGGCCGGACAGATCATCCTCTGCGTTCTCTGTCTCCTATGCCTTCTGAGATACTTCCGCGGGCACCGATAATTCCCTCTTTGCCTTCAAAGGAGCAGCCATTGAAAGAAACCGCCATTGAAAAAACCGCGGCCAGGTCATCCGCGGTTTTGCTCTTTCTTTTTATATAATGCGTCACTTCAGCATATTTTTCAGTTCATCCATAAACGTATTGATATCCTTGAACTCCCGGTAAACGGAGGCAAAACGCACGTAGGCCACCATATCCAGGTCCCTGAGCTTATTCATCACCAGCTCGCCGATGACACGGCTCTGGATCTCCTTCTCCCCCAGGTTAAAGACCTCATTTTCCACCTCGTCCACAAGGGCCGTGATCTGATTTGCGCTGACAGGCCGCTTATGACACGCCCTCAGCACTCCCGCTTCAATCTTTTCGCGATCGTACGTCTCACGGTTATTGTCCTTTTTAATGATAATCAGAGGGATCGTCTCGATCTTCTCATACGTGGTGAAGCGCTTTCCGCAGCCATCACACTCTCTTCTGCGGCGAATGGAATTGTTGTCCTCCGCCGGTCTGGAATCAATCACTCGGGTATTCTCCTGATTACAGTACGGACACTTCACGGTTTTTCCTCCCTTTGTACTCAAATTTACGCTTTCATCTTACTATCAAAGTCAATTTATGTCAACCAAAATAATGTCAGGACCGATCTGGCGGATGTCTTTCCAGCAGATGGAGAGCTCCGGTTCACACCGCAGGAAACTCAGGGCCTTGCAGCTGCCTGGAACCATCACCTTGCAGATACAGCCCTTGCACTCGTCAAACTCCAGGTCGCATATCCTCCCCAGCTTTTTACAATCCTTGATATTGATCACGTCTTTGCACTTCAATTCCGAAAACAGCATAGCAAGCCTCCGGAGCGTTTTCATCATTATTATATGCCGCCGCGGCCCCGAATGACTTTCCTTTCCAAATTTTTCTCGATCCAGGCGTCAAAAAACATATGATTTCCCGCTGCCGTCACGCCGACAGATAGCTCCGCATCGTCCGCAGGGCGCTCTTTTCCAGCCGGGAGACCTGCGCCTGGGAAATTCCCACCAGTTCCGCCACCTCCATCTGGGTCTTTCCTTCAAAAAATCGGAGCCGGATAATCTCGTGTTCCCTCTCCCCCAACTTTTTGATCGCCTCGCTGAGAGACAGATGCGTCGTCCAGGTATCCTCGTTGTTTTTCTTGTCGCTGATCTGATCCATGACGTACAGCGCGTCGCCGCCGTCCGAATAGACCGGCTCATAGAGGCTCATAGGGCTCTGTATGGCGTCCATGGCGTAGACGATGTCCTCCTTGGAAATGCCCACTTCACTGGCGATCTCCTCCACCGTCGGCTCCTTCAAATTGCGTTTTGTGAGCTGATCCCGCGCATAAATCGCCTTATACGCGGTATCCTTCAAAGAGCGGGAAACCCGGATGCTGCTGGCGTTGTCCCGGAGGAAACGCTTGATCTCCCCAATTATCATTGGCACCGCATAAGTTGAAAACTTTACGTTCAGCGTCGTGTCAAAATTATCTATGGCTTTAATAAGGCCGACACAGCCGATCTGAAACAGATCGTCCACGTTTTCATTGGAGGAAGAAAATCGTTTGATGACGCTGAGCACCAGGCGAAGGTTTCCCTCGATGTATTTCTGTCTGGCCTCTTCATCGCCGGATTTGATCTGGTCAAATAATTTGGTTTTCTGTTCCGGGGTCAAAAGGGGAAGATTGGAGGTGTTCACTCCACAGATCTCTACTTTGCCGATAGCCATTGGATACCTCTGCACAAATTAGTCTAGCTATCTTTTGTGGACTAGTGGTAGTATGCTCCGCGCGCATGGAAATTATACCGAAAAGTCTTCCCTTTCACAAAAAAAGAACAGTCTTCCGATCCTGAAAACTGTCCTCTTCTCCGTCTCACTTTTTCTTTTCCGGCCGCCCTAAATCATGTCGACGACTCTTCCGTCCCGCCCTTGCCGTAATCGCTCCAATGACGGTCCGCGCCGTCCCATCTCTCCTTCTGGGTGAAGAGCATATCGTTCATCCAGGCGACGGCGTCCACCACGCCGTCCTCGTCGAAGGCAAAGGTCCGCCTGGTCTTTTTCTCCTCCGGGGTTGTAATGAAATTAAAGGGTTCGGGCCATACCGTGACGAGCAGCTCCTTCTCCCCGTCCTCTTTTTCCTGTTTTTCCAGTCGGTAGCGCATCCCCTGATGACAGCCCGTATATTCCGTTTTCTTCAGGTATTCCATGGATAAGATGTCTTCTCTCTGTATCATATGATTTCCCCTTCTCTTAGGAATGAATTTACTTTCATTATAGACGCATTTTCTCCGCCGCGCAAGCCCCAACGCCCGGCATCAAAAGCGCTCCGATGTTCCGCCTGGCATCCGAAAACATTCCACGCTTCTCCATCAAAGCGCTCCTTTTGTCTGGAAATAGTCAAAGCCTTATTCCTGCAGGCTCATTTCCCGCTTCAGCTGGCGCATGATCTTCTTTTCCAGCCTGGAGATATAGGACTGGGAAATGCCTAGAAAGGACGCCACCTCCTTCTGTGTCATCTCATGTCCGTCGCGGCTGCCCAGTCCGTAGCGCAGGCTGACGATCAGTTTTTCCCGGTCCGTCAATTTTGACAATGCCTTTTTCAGCAGCCCTCTCTCCACCTGGTTTTCAATATCCTTATAGATCACGTCTTCATCCGTCCCCAGAATATCCGAGAGAAGCAGCTCGTTTCCGTCCCAGTCCACGTTCAGGGGTTCGTCGATGGAAACCTCCAGCCGGGTCTTATTGTTCCGCCGAAGATACATGAGGATCTCGTTTTCTATGCAGCGGGAGGCGTACGTAGCCAGCTTTATATTCTTGCTGGGCTGAAAGGTATTGATGGACTTGATCAGGCCGATGGTCCCAATGGAGATCAGATCCTCCACGCCGACGCCCGTATTGTCAAATTTCTTTGCGATATATACCACCAGCCGAAGGTTGTGCTCGATCAGGGTCGCCTTCGCCTCCTCTTTATGTTCCGTCTCCAGTTCGCTGATCATGTAAGTCTCAGCCGTCGGCTCCAGGGGAGGCGGCAGCACGTCTGAACCGCCGATATAATAAAGGTCCCCTCCCTGTTTCTGCACTGTCTTAAATCTTTCCCTGCGGAACCATTTGAATTGGAGTTTACCGGGCAGAACAATATGTAGGATCATTTCGTGAACGCCTCTCTTTCTTTTTCTGACTGATTCTTTTGCCGGTTCTGCGACATCATCGCCGGATGGATCAACACCTGGCTTTTCCCCTCCTCCTTTGTGAGATCCTGCGGACTGACCGCCATGTAGACGTCATAAAATGTTACGGAAGGTCCTCCCAGCTCCAGGCGCATTTCCGGAAGAAGGTAGCCTTTCATCACACCTTTTTTTCCAACGCTCCGATAAGGGATCATCCGAAACGGGATTTCATCCCCTGCGGGAGAACTGCCCGTCTGAAGCGCTCCTTCCCCCCACAGGGCCCGCGCCGTGTTTTGATCCAGCACGCAGACGGGTTTGCCGCTGATGGGTTCCGTCAGGCTGTTCCCGGAATCCACAAGCGCGTCGACGCAGATTCTCTTTCCCTCCCGCAGCAGCACCGCCCTGCCCGTGTTCCTTGCCCTTTCCGCGCCGCTCCGCCGCTGCACCGCAAAACCCGCCGCGGTCATAAGGCAGAGCGCCAAAAGGGAGAGAAGAAATCTCCCGCCCCGCATCCCGGCAAAAGGCAGCCGGAGTGCGAGGAGCATGCCTCCTCCGAGAAGGAGGGCATATTTCAGGTAATTTCCCAACACTTTCAGAAAAACGGGAAGGCTCTTCACAGAGAACGTGAACCATAGCGCTCCGCCGCAGCCCGCCGCTGCAAATGCGATCCTGCCGAATGGCGGAAAGGGAAGAAACAGGGGAAGAAGATACCCCAGCGCTCCGAAAACCGCTCCCGAAAAAATCTTCCATCTGCTGGAAGCCCTGTAAAATCCGGCATTTGTCAGGCTTAAAACGCAGTAATTCCAGACCAGAACCTCCAAAAAGAGACTATCCAGGTATATCTCATAAATCATTTCGCCCTCTGATACGCCGCGTCTTATCCGGCGACTGTCCGTCCGCCTGTTGCGCGCCGATGCGCCGCCCTTTTCAGGCCGCCTTGTTTCGGCCGGTCCTCTCTCCTTCAGCCACCCTTCACATTTATTATAAAGGCCACCTGTCTCAAATTTTGTCAAAAAAAGAGCGGTAAGAAACTGGTTCTTACCGCTGAATCCGACATATTATTCTCTTTGCCGCCCTCTTATTTCTTCTGCTGCAGGAAATCCGGGATCTTCAGGGATTTCTCGCTGACGTTGCTCTTAAGATCCACGGGCCTGTGAACGGCGGTCGAAGTCTGAATCACCGTCTTCTGCGCAGGAGGATTCTGGGGAGCAGCTTCCCTTGACGCGGTGGAAGCAGCCGCCCCCGTCATAACGCCGGGCCTGGAAAGGGGCGATCCGATCCCCTGGGTAAAGGACTTCTTTGCAAAGCTGCTGCTGAAGCTGGACATATTGTCCGTAATGCCGGTGGCGATCACCGTCACCGTACAGGTATCCTTCACGCTGTCATCATACTTTGCGCCGAAAATCACGTTCAGCTCTTCTCCGCAGAGTTCCTGTATGTAACTTGCGGCGTTGTTGGCGTCAAACAGGGTGATATCCCCGGAAATATTTAAGATAATGTCGGTTGCACCCCGGATGGAAGTCTCCAGAAGAGGGCTCTCCACCGCCATCTTAACGGCGATCTCCGCCTTGTCGTCCCCCTCCCCGCGGCCGATGCCGATATGTGCGATGCCCTTGTCCTTCATGGCGGTCTGAACATCCGCAAAATCCAGGTTGATGATCGCCGGTACGTTGATCAGATCCGTGATCCCCTGAACCGCCTGCTGCAAAACCTCATCCGCCTTTTTCAGGGCGTCCGGCATGGTCGTGCGCTTGTCCACGATCTCCAGAAGCTTGTCGTTCGGGATCACGATCAGGGTATCCACGTTTTCCTTCAGCCGTTCAATTCCAGCGAGGGCATTGCTCATCCTGGTCTTTGCCTCGAAACGGAAGGGCTTTGTCACGACGCCAACGGTAAGGCTTCCCTGATCCTTTGCAATCTTCGCGACCACAGGAGCCGCTCCGGTTCCGGTACCGCCGCCCATGCCGCAGGTCACAAACACCATGTCCGCGCCTGCCAGGGACGATGAGATTTCTTCCTTGCTCTCTTCCGCTGCCATCTCGCCGACCTCAGGCTTTGCGCCGGCTCCCAGCCCCTTTGTCAGTTTCTCGCCGAGCTGGATCGTCTTTGGAGCCTTGCACAGCCTGAGCGCCTGCTTGTCCGTATTCATCCCCACAAAATCGACAAGAGTGATCCCTTCATCCACCATCCTGGTCACAGCGTTGTTGCCCGCTCCGCCAACTCCTGCCACAATGATCTTTGCAGCCGCTTCCACTTCATTGTTATTTATTTCAATCAAGGGTCTGTCCTCCTTTACCTTGCTTTTATCCATATTAAATATCATATAATTATTTTCGGGAATTATCAACCTATTTTTTACAAAATTAAGATAAATAATTTATTCAGACGGCTTAAAAATATATTTCCCGTTGGTTTCATCATAGGTTTCCATGTGGAGGATCCCCCTTTTGCCCTCCAGCGTTTCCATAAATTGAGGAAGGTTCATGATCTTGTTTTCCAGGCGGCCCCTCTCGTTTCCCAACGCCACCTCCACCTCCGCAAAGTAAAGCGTGACGTCGTCCTCCTTAAAATGGATCCTGTCCGCCGAGAGTTCATACTTGTCCAGAAGCTTCGTGATGGTCAGAACGTCCTCAAACACTTTCGGATCCTCCACGGGCAGAGGTTGTCCCAAAACCGCGTAGGAAAAGGACAGTCCCGTAATCTGCGGGATCCCGGAGGTGCGGACGCTTGAATTTTCCACGATATACCCGTCCTTGTCAAAATACATATAGGCGTCGAGATATTTGATGTAGCCGGCCAGCGCCTTCTCGTACACCGTGATCTTTACGGTGTCCGGCGCAAGGGCCTCCACCGTGACCGCGTCGATGAACGGGATGTCTTGTACCTCCCAGTTCTTATATTTATGGGTGAGATACAGAGAATTTGTCCCCAGCACTTCCGGCACTCCCCCCGTGAGCATCTCCTGAATCTCCTCGTCGGAGTAATGGAAGTTGCCGTCCACGTACACCGTGTTCACATGGTAAGTGCTGAGGATGTAATTCCCCGCATATAATGTCCCCGCTATGACTGCCAGAACGCCAAGGCAAATCAAGATCCATTTTTTCCTTCGCTTATTCACAGACTATCCTCGCTCCCAATTCCCTCAGATCTCTCGCAATATTTTCATATCCCCGGTCGATATATCTGCGCCCGGATATCACGCTTTCGCCTTCAGCGCCAAGAGCCGCCGCCGTCAGCGCAGCGCCGCCCCGAAGCTCCCGGGCCGAAACTGCCTTCCCCTTCAGCCGGTACGCGCCCGATACCCGGACCTCCCTCTCGCTGAGGCGCTCAATTTGCGCCCCCATGGACTGCAGATCTTCCACCACCCGGAAACGGTTCTCAAAAATACTCTCACAGATGATCGAATCCCCTTTTCCGGTACAGCTCACCGCAAGCAGCACGGACTGCAGGTCCGTGGGGAACCCCGGGTACACGTCCGTCCGAAGGCGGGGAATATTCTCCGCTCTCTCGGGACACTGGGCGTATATCCCCTCCCTGGTCACAGCCAGGCAAGCGCCCATTTTCTCCGCCGTATCCAGAACCGCCTCCATGTGCCGGAAGGGGGCGTCCTCCAGAAAGATGCTGCCCCCGGCGGCAAACCCCGCCAGGAGGTAGGTTCCCGCCACGATCCGGTCCGCCGGGATCCGGTAAGAGCATCCCTTTAACGATCTGCCCCCTTCCACGGTCAGAACCGGCTTTCCAATCCCCCGGATATCCGCCCCGCAGAGGTTCAAAAACTCGCACAATGCCTGAACCTCCGGCTCCCGGGCCGCGCCGATGATCCTTGTTGTGCCCTCCGCAAAAACCGCCGCCATGAGAACGTTCTCCGTAGCGCCCACACTGGGAAACGAAAGCGTGATATCCGCGCCGCGGAGACGGTCAGCCCGTCCGGTGGTCGTCCTCTCGTTTTCCTCAAAGACCGCGCCCATCTCCGCAAGCGCTTTCAAGTGCATGTCGATAGGCCGCTCGCCGATCACGCATCCCCCGGGATGTTCCAGCTCTACCTGTCCGCATCTGGCAAGCATCGGCCCCAGCAGGAAAATCGAAGAACGCATTCCTGTCACGGCCTCCCGGGGCATGCATCCGTCCGAGAGGTTGGACGTGTCGATGCGCAGTCCCTCTTTTTCCCATCTCGCCCGGCACCCCAGGCTCTCCAGGATCTGCAGCATGCCATACACGTCCGCGATCCTGGGGCAATTCTCCAGAAAGACCTGATCCCGTACCAGAATACAGGCTGCGAGAATCGGCAGAGCCGCGTTCTTGGACCCCTGTATCCTGACTTTTCCCTCTAGTGCGATTCCTCCCTGCACCCGAATAGAATCCATTCCACACCTGAACTGTTGGAAATTACTCTATTCTATGTCGAATCTTTTCATTTGTAGCCTGTTTCCTTTAATCCCGGAATTCGATGGAGCGCGCGACGCTCAGGACGAATCCCACCTCGATCAGAAGGAAGATGACCGAGGAACCTCCGTAACTGATAAAGGGAAGTGAAATTCCGGTGTTGGGAATGGTATTCGTCACCACCGCGATATTCAGCACCGCCTGGACGGCGATGTGCCCGATCACTCCCACCACCAGCATGGCCCCGAAGAGGTCCGGCGCGTTGTTGGCGATGATGACCATCCTCCAGATCAGCACCACGAACAGGAAGATGATTGCCGCCGCCCCAAAGAGCCCCAATTCCTCACAAATAATCGAAAAGATCATGTCGTTCTGGGACTCCGGCAGGAAGGAGAGCTTCTGCATGCTCTCGCCCAGGCCCTTCCCCCAGATGCCGCCGCTTCCGATGGCGTACAGCGCCTGGATCGTCTGAAACCCCGTGTCCTCCACGTCGCTCTCGGGATCCAGCCACACCCGGATACGCTCCGAACGGAAACCGTCCAGCAGCGTCGTGTTCTGGATCAGAAGCACCAGTCCCACCGCCGCGGTGATCACTCCAAGTCCCAGAAAAATAAATTTTTTGTAATCCGGGCTGGCCACAAAGATCATGACCATGGAGATCGCCATCACGATCAGGGCGGAGCTTAAATTTTCCGTGATCTTCCAGATCATCAATGCAATCGGGAGCGGCGCTCCCAGCATCACCAAAAATCCTTTCAGCCGGCGGACCGAAGAACCCATCTTGCAGACCAGCACCGCCAGAAAGAGGATCATGGCCACTTTCGACACCTCCGCGGGCTGCAGGTTAAAACCGGGGATGCCGGTCTTAAGCCACCTCCTCGCACCGTGGGATTCCACGCCCAGCGGGGTCTTCACCAGAAGGATCAGGACCACAGAGAGAAAATACCCCAGGAGTGCAAATTTCTCCCAGAAGTGGTAGGGAATATAGGACACCACCACCATGGCCACCAGTCCCAGGACCGCGGCGATCCCCTGGCGCTGCAGGTAATAGGCGGCGTTGCCGTATTCGTTAAAGGCGGTGTAGGAGCTGGCCGAATAAATCATAAGCATGCCAAATCCCAGCAGAAAAAGCAGCACCACCCAGAGCGTGATGTCCGAATAATGCTCCGCCTTCTCCCCGCCCCGCAGTTTCTTCAGAAACGACATCTCTACTCCTCCTCATCCGAAAGGGCGTTGACGTAATCCTTGAACATCCTGCCCCTGGTCTCATAGTTCGGGAACATGCCCCAGCTGGCGCAGGCGGGGGAAAGCAGGACCGCGTCGCCCGGCTCCGCCAGCTCCGTGCAGAGCTTCAGACATTCCTCGAAAGTATCTGCAAACCGGATCCGGGTCAGGCCGTGGGCCCTCGCGCACTCCGCGATCTTCTCCCGGGTCTGGCCGATGAGCACCAGCCATTTCACCTTTCCGTCAAAACTCTCGATCCACTCGTCGTAGGTATTCTGCTTGTCGTAGCCTCCGGCGATGAGGACGGTGGGCCGGTCCATGGCCTTGATCCCCTGGATGGCGGCGTCGGGATTCGTCCCCTTGGAATCGTTGTAATAGACCACGCCCCGCTTTGTGGCCACATATTCTATGCGGTGCTCCACCGCCTTGAATTCCCGGATCACGGCGAGAATGGTCTCCATGGGGATCCCCAGTCCCTCCGCCATGGCGATGGCCGCCATCACGTTCTCCGCGTTGTGGATCCCCACCAGTCTCATATCCTTATGAATATCCATCAGGTCCGTCTCCGCCCCGTCAAACCGGCGGATGATGCGGTCCCCCCGCAGGAAATACCCTTCCTCCAGCTCCCTCTTCGAAGAAAAGAAGACGGCCCTGGCAGGGCATCTCTTTCCAAAATCCCGGGTGTATTCGTTTTCGTAGTTCAACACGCAGAGATCCTCCCGGGTCTGGTTGCGCGCCACCGCTTCCTTCGCCTCTATGTAGGCTTCCATGGTGTGGTGCCTGTTCAGGTGGTCCGGCGTGACGTTTAAGATGGCGGACACCCGGGGCCGGAACGTGTGGATGGTCTCCAGCTGGAAGGAGCTGAGTTCTCCCACCGTCACCGAGTCCGAACTGGTCTTTAACACTTCCATGGTATAAGGGTTCCCGATATTTCCCACTACGAAAGTCTTTTCCTCTCCCTTGTGGGCTTTCACGATCTCTCCCAGGAGCGTCGTCGTGGTGGTCTTTCCATTGGTGCCCGTCACCGCGGCGACCTGCCCTTTCTCCGCCAGATAGGCCAGCTCGATCTCCCCCAGGATCGCGGCTCCCTTTTCCCGCAGGCGGCACACCAGCGGACTGTCCGTGGGCACGCCGGGGCTCAGCACCACCGTCTGGATCCGGGCCTCCGTCTCCGGGGACAGCTCTCCCGTGACCAGGCGGATCTTTTCCCGCCAGTTCCCGTCGGATTTCTCTTTTTCTCCGGAGCCGCAGGCGTTCCACGCTGCCGCCAGCTTCTCCTCCAGATCCTTAATGCTGATCTTGTCATTGCTGTCGTACAAGATAATCTCCGTGTCAAAGTGGGAAAGGAGCACGGCGGCTCCGATCCCGCTGATTCCCGAACCGATGATCAGGCACTTTTGTCCCTCAAGCATATTTTTTAATCCTCCGATTGCGTCGTCTCTTCTTGATTATACATCTCAATTCCCAAATAGGGAAGTATATTTTCGTAAAGCTGGCGCAGGATGGGCGCCGCGATCTGTCCGCCGTAGTAAACGCCCTTCGGCCGGTTGATGATCGCTATGGAGATGATTTCCGGGTCGTCCGCCGGTGCAAAGGCGAGAAAAGAGGATATGTACTGTCCCGTTCCCCGCGGCAGCGTCTGGCTCGTGGCCGTCTTCCCGCCGATGCGGTACCCCTCCACCGCGCCGTTTTTTCCGCCGCCCTCGCTGACCACCATCTCCAAGAGATAGCGCATGGTCTCGCTGGTCTCCGCAGAGACGATGCCGCTCTCCACCGGGTAGTCAAACACGGTCTCCTCCCCGGTCTCGGGATCCACCGCCTTGATTCCAAAATGGGGCGTCACCCGGTTCCCGCCGTTGACGATGGATGCGGCCGTGGTCAGAAGCTGCAGCGCGGTGATCTGAAAGGACTGGCCGAAGGAGACTGTGGCCAGTTCCACGTTCCCCATGTCCTCCATCTTGTGCATGATGGTGCCCGCCTCACCCGGCAGGTCCACCCCGGTCTTTTGCTTTAACCCGAACTGCTCAAAATATCCGTAATATCTCTCCACCCCCAGCCGGAGTCCCAGCGTGACAAAGGAGGGATTGCAGGAGTTCATGATGGCGTGGACAAAATCCTGGCCGCCGTGTCCCGTGGTCTTGTGGCACCGGATCCGCCGGTCGTCCACCATGATGTATCCCGGGCAGGAAAAAGTGCTCTGGGGCGTCACCACCCCCGCCTCCAGCCCCGCCGCCGCAGTGATGATCTTAAAGGTGGAGCCGGGCTCGTAGGTATCGTTGATACAGGCGTTTCTCCAGATGCCGTTCAGGATCTCCTGTGTCTCCTCCTGGCTGAGAGCTTCCCTGGCCGCCGCCAGATCAAAGTTCTCCGCCTCCGGAGTCTTCTTTTTGAGGAAATCCGTCAGGGCGGCGTCCGTCACCTCATAGGGCTCGTTCAGGTCAAATTCCGGCACGTTCGCCATGGCGTAGAGTTCCCCGTTTTTGGCGTTCATCACGATGATGGACACGCTCCTGGCCTCTTTTGTCAGCATGGCCTGGGTGGCAAGCTGGGTGGCGTAGCTCTGGATGTTCAGATCCAGGCTGGTCACAAGATCCTTTCCGGCTATGGGTTCGATCCGGCGCTCTCCCTCCCGCTCCACCTCGATCCCCTTGGCGTCGGTGACGGTGAGGATCTGCCCCTTTTTCCCCTGGAGATACTCTTCGTATTTCACTTCCAGCCCCAGGATCCCCTGATTGTCCGAGCCGGTGAAGCCCAGGACCTTGCTGGCGAGCTCGTTATAGGGATAAAATCTCTTGTAATCCTCGTCGACCTTGACCCCGGCCAGATCGTATTCCCGGATCCGGTCCCCGGTCTCTTTATCCACGTTGCTCTTGATCCGTTCCATGGAGGAATACTTTTCCACGCGCTTGCGGACGTATTCTTCCGACAGGTCCAGCTCCTTGCAAAGGACCCGGATAACCTCCTCCCGGTCCTGAATCTGGTTGTAGATCACCGAGACGGTGCAGACCGTCTTATTGTCCGCCAGCGTCAGGCCGTTCCGGTCCAGGATCCTTCCCCGGGCCGCCTTGATGCTCCGCTCCCTCTCATGGAGCTCCTGGGCCTTTTCCGCATAATGCTGTGCCTGAAACACCATAAAATATGTAAGTCTGCCGAACAGGAACAGGCAGATTCCCGCGAGCAGGAAGAAAACGATCGTGATTTTTATCCTGTGATAATGCCTGCATTGGCTCCGGAGAAGGTCCGGCTCCTGCGCCTCTTTATCCTCTTTCAACATGAAAACCTCATAAACAGGGATCATTTAACTGTATTCCCGATTTTATGAGGTTATTCCAGTTCAGCCGTCCGCTTTCTCGAAGGGACTTCCAGGGCGGCCGAAATTTTCCTTTTTAATCCTCCAGAGCGGAATAACTGCCGTTGATCGGATCCCCCGTCTCCGGATCCAGAAGTTCCCCCGTATCGGGGTCCTTGAGATAACCGGTGGCCGGATCCACGGGGAACTGCTTCCACACGGGATCTTTCGCCTGGGGCTGCTGCTGATCGTCCGTCTCCGGCTCGTCAGTTTCGTCGTCCTCCTGCTCCAGGGCCTGTCCGTACTTCAGCGTGTTCTCCAGCTTGCGGTCTTCCAGTTCCTTCGCTTCTTTTTCGCTGAGTTCCTCCGTCATAAAGATGTTCAGGTAGGGAAGCGTCTCTGTCAGCACGTTTCTGGCGATCTCCTGGGCAAAGGTGGACCGGTCCTGGGCCGCGTCGTTCACACGGTCCACGACTACGTAGATCGCTATCTGGGGATTGTCCGCCGGCGCGTATCCGATAAAGGAGACTACGAAATCCCTTCCGTCCCTGGGATAGGTCTGGGCGGTCCCCGTCTTTCCGCCGATCATATAGCCCGCGGGTCTCGCGGACTTACCCGTTCCGTCCGTGACTACCGCCTCGGAAAATTCCCGGATCGTGGCGGAGGTGGACGCGGAGATCGTCTGCTTTAAGATGCGGGGTTCGATATTCTTTACGGTGACGCCGCTGGAATTCGTGATCTTGGAGACCATATGCGGCTCGTAGTAATACCCGCCGTTGATCAGGGAGCAATAGCCCGCGATCATCTGGATCATAGTGACGTTAAAGTTCTGACCGAAGCTGTAAGTCGCCAGGTCGTCCGCCGCCAGTTCATCCGCCGTGCGGACGAAATCGATGGTGCGCAGCTCCCCCGCCAGATCTATGTTGGTCTTCAGGCCGAAATTAAAGGCGCTCTGGTATTTGCTGAAGGAGTCCGCCCCCATGATGGCCGCGATCTTCATCATCGCCACGTTGCAGGACTTTGCCACCGCCATCTTCAGGCTCAGCGTCCCGTCTCCCCAGCGGTTGTGACAGTGGATGTTGTGGGCCCCCACCTGCAGGGATCCGCTGCACTCATAATAGGATTCCTCATCGATCGCGTTGGTCTCCAGCGCCGCCGCCACGGTGAAGGGCTTGAACGTGGACCCCGGCTCGTAGGAGCTGGCGATACAGTAATTCTTCCAGAGATAGTTCAGATTGATCAGGACCTCGTCGTCGCTCATGCTGTCCAGAAGGGCCTGGTCGATATAATTTCCGGTCTTCTGGACCTCATAGGTACCGTTCTCCCTGTCCACCTGCATTACCTGAGGACTGCCCAGAAGCGCCGACTCATTCTTGGGATCGTTCGGGTTAAATGTTGGATAGCTGGCCATCGCCAGGATCTCCCCCGTGTTGACCTCCATCACGATACAGCCCAGATTTTCCGCGCCGTTTCCCGTGTGATAAGCGTCCGCGTGCTCGTCGTTAAATTTTTTCAGATACTTCTCCACAATGGCCTGGATGTTGGAGTCTATGGTGCTGTGAATGGTATAGCCGTCCACGGCGGGTTTCACCGTCTTCTGAAGGTTCAGATCGTCGTCCAGATAACCGTATCTTCTGCCGTCCGTGCCGTTCAGCTCGTCATTGTAAAACTCCTCCAGTCCATACAGGCCCTGGTTGTCCGTCCGGGTATACCCTATGACGTCCGCCGCCAGGGTGCCCCCGGGATACACCCTCTTATACTCTTCTTCGAAATTGACGCCCCGGATATTGCTGTCCTCACTTTTCATCGCCACGAATTCGCTGATCTGATCGTAGGTCATCCGCTTCTGGACAAGATGCCACTGATTGTTTGGGTTTTCCGTGACAAAACTGCGGATGTCGCTCATATTCAGATCCGGGAAACAGGTCCCCAGCGCTTCCAGGGTGGGCTCCAGGTATTTATTGTCCCTCGCCGTCATCACCGAAGGGTCTATGATCAGGTTATACACCTTCTCACAGGTCGCCAGCTTTACGCCCTTGGCGTCCACGATATCCCCCCTCCGGGCCGGCAGCGTCTGGGAGTCATAGGATCTCTGGGACAGCACCTGCCTCTGATAATCCGCCTCGTTGTTCCTCACAAGCCAGATCAGTCTCCCCATAAGAAATACAAAGGCCGCCAGTACCAGAATGTATAGTACCAGGACCTTTTTTTGACTGTAGTGATTGAATTTTTTTACCTTCGCTCTCTGCAAGATCAATCCTCCACCACTTTGCGCATATAATCCACGCCTTCATCCACATAAGTAACGATCTGGCCTTCCTGGGCGTACGTCATCCCCAGCTCGCCGATGGCGATTCTTTTGATCTCTTCCATGTCAATGCTGTTGTTGATGCGGCTCCACTCCTCGTCGTTGTCCATCTTCAGGTCGTTGAGCTGCTTTTCCAGCTTGTTGATCGTATCCACCTGGCTGGTGACCATGGCCTCCAGCTTCACCCGGTACATGAGCATGGCAACCATCATGCCCATGCACACTGTCAGGACCACTATGTACGCGGTACTCCAGGCATACTGTTTCGCGCGGTTTTTCCTCGTGATCTCGCTGGCGGTATGACGGGCGGGAACTTCCTCGAGCTGGCGTCTGATGTCAATCTTTGGCGCGGCGCTGCCGTTCACGTAATCTCCGTATCTGTAATTTCTTCCTGCTCTTCTAACGTTCTGTGCCATGATCCTCTCCTACTCCCCCTTTTTTTCAAATATCCTTAATTTCGCGCTTTTCGATCTGTTGTTCTCTCCCAGTTCCTTCTCTCCCGGAAGGATGGGTTTCTTCGTGACGACGGTCCCCTGGCTCTTCTTGCCGCACACGCACACCGGAAATTCCGGCGGACAGACGCAGGGGTTCTCGTTTTTGCGAAAGGCGTTTTTCACCAGCCTGTCCTCCAGGGAATGAAAGGTGATGACGCAGAACCTTCCCCCCGGCGCCAGAAGGGCGATCAGATCATCCAGCGAATCCCTCAGGACTTCCAGCTCCCGGTTGCACTCGATGCGGATCGCCTGAAAAGTCTGCTTTGACGGGTGTCCGTTTGCCCTCATCTTTGCCGGGATGGCCGCCTTGATCACCTCATTCAGCTGAAAGGTGGTTTCTATAGGCTTTTCCTGCCTTGCCCGGACAATGTGCTTTGCGATGTTCTTTGCGAAGGGATCTTCCCCATAGTCCCGGATGATCTCATATAATTGCCTCTCGGGGTACCCGTTTACGATGTCCCGGGCCGTCAGCCTCTGCCTCTGATCCATCCTCATGTCCAGAGGGGCGTCGAACCGATAGGAAAATCCCCGTTCTTCCGTGTCGAGCTGGTAAGAGGAAACGCCCAGATCCAGGACGATCCCGTCCACCTGCGTCACGCCGTATTCCGCCAGGGCCGCCCTGGCATTCCCGTAATTCGTTCTCAGGATCGTCACCCTGCCGCCGAACTCCTTCAGCCGCTCCCCGGCGGCGGCCACAGCCGCCTGATCCTGATCTATGCCATACAAATGTCCATCTTTCAGTCTTTTGCAGATCTCAAAGGCATGTCCCCCGCCTCCCAGGGTGCCGTCCAGATAAATCCCGTCCGGCTTTATATTGAGAGCGTCGATCGTCTCCTTCAGCAGTACCGAATAATGACGGAACTGTACTTCCTCCATCCTGACGCTCTCCTTTCTCTTACTGTGTCAGCGTGATCCCAAACTTGTCCATGGATTCCGCGATCTCATCCACATCGTCGTCTACGGAGGTGTCATACCAGCTGTCCTTATCCCAGATCTCCACTCTGTGCAGCGCACCGGCCAGGACCACGTCCTTATCCAGTTTGGCGTACGCCCGCAGGCTCGGCGGGATCAATATTCTTCCCTGCTTGTCCACCTCGACCTGACAGGAACCGGCGGAGAAAAACCTCACAAACTGACGGGCCTCCTTGCTGGTAAGCGGCAATGCGGAGAGCTGTGTCTCAAACGCCTCCCAGTCCTCATTGGAATACAGGTACAGGCAGTGATCCAGGCCCTTGCAGACCACGAAATTTTCTCCCAGCGTCTCGCGGAACTTCGCGGGAACGATCAGTCTGCCCTTGGGATCCACTGTATGGTTGTACTCACACATGAACATACCGATCACCGCCGTTTCTGTGTGCGATATTTCGTATTTTAATAACGCTTAATTGTTATTTTCTCCACTTAGTCGCACAAACTACCACAAATCACCACCACAATTGCATTTTACTCCACATTATTAAATTTTGCAAGCCCTTTTAAGCATGCTTTTTTCGCCAAAAAGGCCTAAAAATAGGGCTTTGCGCAGTCGCAAAGCCCCAAAAGCACAAGATGTAGTGTCTGATTGTTTTTCAGACACTACATCTTCTTTACAAATTTCTTCAGAATTTTTTAAAAATTTTTAAGATTTGCTAAATTTTTTAATACTTTCTTAAATAAAAGCGCCCTCCGTCGGTGAATGCCGGCCTGCTCCCTACACGTTAAAGCGGAACAGGATCACGTCCCCGTCCTTCACAACGTAATCTTTGCCTTCCATACCCACAAGGCCCTTCTCCCGGGCGGCCGCCAGAGAGCCCTGCTCCAGGAGGTCTTTATAATTCACCACTTCCGCTTTGATAAAGCCCCTCTCGAAGTCCGTGTGGATCTTTCCGGCGGCCTGGGGCGCTTTGGTGCCAACCTTTATGGTCCAGGCCCTCGTCTCGTCCTCTCCCGCGGTCAAAAAGCTCATCAGCCCCAGGATGGAATAACTGGCCTTGATCAGCTTCTCCAGTCCGGATTCCTTCACGCCGAGCTCTTCCAAAAATTCCGCCTTCTCCGCGTCGTCCAGCTCCGCGATCTCCTGCTCGATCTGGGCGCAGAGGGCGAACACCTCGCTCCCCTCCTTCGCCGCGAACTCCCTCACCTGCTGAACCATGGCGTTGGAAGCGCCGTCGTCCGAAAGATCGTCCTCCGACACGTTTGCGGCATAGATGACCGGCTTATAGGTCAAAAAGTTGTATTCCTTCATCAGCGCCAGCTCGTCCTCATCACTGATCTCCAGGGACTTCGCCATCTTACCCGCCTCCAGATGTTCCTTGACGCGCAGCAGCAGCGCCTCCTCCTTCGCCAGGGTCTTGTCCATCCTCGCCGCTTTTGTCACCTTGGAAAGCCTTCTCTCCAGGACCTCCAGATCGGAAAAGATCAGCTCCAGATTGATGGTCTCGATGTCCCTGAGGGGATTCACGCTCCCGTCCACGTGGATGACGTTGGGATCCTCAAAGCAGCGGACCACATGTACGATGGCGTCCACCTCCCGGATGTTTGCAAGGAACTGGTTCCCCAGGCCCTCGCCCTTGGACGCCCCCTTCACCAGCCCGGCGATATCCACGAACTCGATCACCGCGGGCGTCACCTTTTTGGAATGATACATGTCTCCCAGGAGCTTCAGCCTCTCATCCGGCACCGCCACGACCCCGATATTGGGATCGATGGTGCAGAACGGATAGTTTGCGGACTCCGCTCCCGCCTTTGTCAGGGAATTAAACAATGTACTCTTCCCTACATTGGGAAGACCGACGATTCCTAATTTCATTTTTCTACTCCTCTTTCCTTAAAGCGCTTATTTATCCCCGATATGTTCCAATTCAGGCAGTTCAACATAAGGACGGGGAAGAAAAACTCTCTTCGCACACCCCTTCCGCATCAAAAGCCAGCCGTGAAACGCCCTCAGAAAATTGATTTTGATACGGCGAAACGTCTTTCCACGCCAAATGATTTTTATCGGTCTTGATCCAGAAAGTATCGTTGATTCCGACAGCGTGCGTAAGTCTGATAAAGCCCTCGTTATCATCACAGCCTAACCGCTTCATAACAGCTTTCAGGTGCGCGTTGTGCTTAGATGCTTTTCTTCCCTCTATCCAAGCAGTTATATTTGTCTTTATTCATAAGATAAAACATAAACGGCCACCGTCTTTCTGATAAAAAGCACCTGCTTTGGCAACAATAAAAGGCATGGCGTTCTTTCTCGCGCTGCGATCCGGCGCTGCGGCGGCAAAAGCGCAGTCTCTTGCCATCGCCTATGATATTATCACAAATTCTGAACAATGGCAATAAGAACCGGCGCTATTTGCCAGTGTTCTTTGCAGCCATTTGACAAAATGTTTTGGGGGAACCTCCTTTATCCAAAAGAAAAAGATCCATGCAGGCATGGATCTTTTCCGAATTGCACTCAGGAATAAAAGGCATACGGCCCTGTTATAGTTTTGTTCCGCAAGACGTGCAAAACACCGCGTCAGGTTCTATCGAAGCTCCGCAGTTAGGACACTTTTTATGTGTATCATCGCTCTTATCCACGGATTCCATAGGCGCGCCGCAGTTATTACAGAATGCAGCCGTACTCAAATTTTCCGCCCCACATTTTTCGCATATTTTCGTTCCTTTTATCCTCTTGATATCCTCATTGTATTTATCCATATTTTCTTTTATTTCTTTCACAGACGCAAAATAACCGGCAAACTCTTCCGGCACGTCGCCTTCGTGTCCATCATAATATGCTTTCCCAATCTGGCTGAACACCGCTTCCATTTTCTTTTTCTCTTCCGAGATCAGTGAGTTCAAACGAACAACATCCGTCATATCTTTTGCCCCGCGAACAGCATCTTGGGTTGCTTTTGTGATTTTGTCAAAGAAAGCCATCTGAAATACTCCTTTCCGTAAAAAACATCTTCTGGCACATTGTATTTACATACCAGTCTTCATCATATTTTCGTGCATCACGCCCAAATCGATCCGTATGCGCTTCTGTCTGATGATTTTTCAACCACTTATCTGCCGACTCCTTGTCTACAGGATTTCCTGCAGTTTTTCAGACATTCTACACAGGCTTTTCCGTATTTACTCATACCAGTCCAACCATACATGATCAAATCGCAGTATATACCATTTTTTCCCTATTTTTCCCACTTCAAAATATGCTGACGTTCCTTCGTCTATAGTTCCTGTAGTTCCTGGACTGCCAAAAATTTCTATTGGATGTTTTGACCTTGACTCAACCTCTACCATATATGCCTCATCAACGGTTATGCCAAACTCTGTCTGCAATTCGTCTATTGTGAATTTATGAAACCAATTTATTTCGTCGCATTGTTCAAGTTCCTTAGCCTCCTTTATCACATACCAATACTCATAATCCATATTCAAATTTTCAAAAGCGAAAAATCCGCATGCGCTTATATTTCTGTTATTTAAGTTATCTCCACTCCAGAAACCAGGTTGAGCTCGACTAGCACGGTATAAATTGTAGATTTCTTTCACATGTGATTCCATTTCTTCCGGAAAACAATTTATTACTCCTTCTACATCTTTATCATATGCAGCCGTAAAAAGAGCATCTATTGCATCTTCATAGGAAGAAAAACCTCTCTTTTTTTTCTTCGATTTGTCCGTTTTGGAGTAATCACCCCCATTTGTTTCCACTCCGTCCGCATTCTCACCATTATGGCTTATTATTTTATATGCAGCCAAAATCACTATGAAAATCACAGCAAGCAAGATGATTTTACCAAGTCCCCCTTTCCAGGGGACCTTTTTTTCCTGTACCTTTCCCGCTGCCGCTTTTTTCGCAATCTGTTCACCACATTTCGGGCAAAACTTTATATCTTCAGCTATCTCACTGCCACATTTTGGACAAAACATTTATTTTTTCCTCCGCTTCATCATTTTGCATAGTAAAGTGATTCATAATAGGAACGATTTTTTTCATAGTAAGGAATTTCACCCGCATCCAGCCTGTCTAACATCGAACCGGCCCACGCTCTGTCAGCTTCTCGCTTCTCTTGTTCACGCTCTAATATCTTCTGCTCTTCCGCCTTCTTTTCTTCTCTATATCGGTCCAATTCTGCAAGCTGTTCTTCCGGCGTCTTTCCTACATAAGTGTCGTCCGTGAGCGATTGAACCACCTCACCAGTCATGTAAACCATCGCGCCTACAAGAAATAAAGATCCCGCAATACCGAGCAGATTTTCCATCTCTGGACTCATGTCATTAGGTCCCCATACTTCACCCATTAGCGGCAACCCGGACTCATCGGTCTTCATTTTACAATATTCAATGATTTCGCCTGTCCCTGCATCATATTTCACACAGTCCGTCCACTCGGTCAGCTGATCTTGACTGTATACCGCCTCATCATAAATCCGATAGGTCGGTTCATGATATCCGCCGTCATCATAACACTCAAACCATGAGCCGGTGCCGTCACGCATACCATTTTTCATCTGTCCCGTGTAGGTCATATCCCATGGTCCAAGATAATTCTCCAAATATAATTGTCCCTCGCCATTAGGCATGCCAAATCCCCATTCGCCTGTATAGGAAACAATATTAGTGTCATAAATTGCGCCGAAGTAAGTACCATTACCGGCGGGGCCTGCGCCGATCCAATCTCCTGTGTACAGTCCGATACTACCCTTGTATGCATAAGGAATCTCTTCCACATGGATGACTTGCGCTGTACAAAAATGCTGCATCTGCTCACATTTTTTCTTTTCAAGAGCTTCAATCGTTTCTTTTGACGTCATCCAGTCCTGGCATGCCGCGATCAGGGCAATATAGGTTTCCATCGCCGCCTGGCAATCAGGACATTGCTCGATAATCGCATCCAAAGAGAACTCTTCCAGTGTAACCGCGTCAGCATCTGCGGTTGTTTGCCCCTTTCCTGTTGTTCCACGAGTTACCTTTGCGCGCCACGGCCACAGGTCAAATACTGATACAATGACAATGGTTGCGACCAGAACCAGTGAAATTGAAATCATATACCATTTTCTTGATCTCTTCTTTTTCAAATTGCTTTTCTTTTCAGCCACAACGCTATGGTCCAGTGGCTGCCCGCACTTACAGCAAAACCTGTCATGGTCTTCATTCTTTGCACCACATTTCATGCAATACATCTGTTTTCCTCCCCTTTCATCTGTTCATTGACGCATTTTTCTATCTCGTTCATATACTTTTTGTCTTTTGCCGCACCTTTAGGCAGTCATACGGAATAATCAAGATACAACGTTCCAGCAGTAAAAACAGACAGATATCAAAGTCCTATGTCAGTTTACCCCCCCCCGACCGACTTGTCAAGTTCTTTTTCAAAATAGCAGCGGCAAAGATAAGAACCGCGTTATTTGCTATTTGCAGGCAGCGCTGTCACGCGCCAAACGTTCTGAAACACAAAAATGCCTGCTGAATTTCAGCAGACATTTTTATGCCGTATGTGGAACTTGTTCAGCTCAGCATTCCCCCAAGCATGCCGCCGCCCGCGCACAGCAGGAACGACGTCAGGAAGCCCACTCCCCCGCTTGCGGAATTTGTCAGGAAGGACAGCGCCGCCAGGATGACAAAGTAGCATGTTCCCATCAGCAGCCCCCAGAGATATTTTTTGTTCTTCGCCTTTTTCCCCGCAAGAAATCCTCCGACAAAAGTGGAAACTATGTAGATGACGACAACCCCCGCAGCCACAGCCTTCCCGCTGAGCTGGAACCGATATAAAAGAAACGCCAGCAACAACAGCAGGATCCCCGTTAAGACGTACGAAATCAAAAGAAAGATCAGATATGCCAAAGGCGTATCCTTTTCCACCGACTGTTCACCTTTTGTCAATTTAATCATTTCCGTCCCCCTGCATATTTTCTCCCGGAAATCCGGGGTATATTGCGGTTCCCTAGGAGCTGAACCGGTTTTACAATTCATTTATATGCAGTTTCCATGGAAAACTTGACAACCTGCCACGTTTTATTGTAATATATCCTCTATATTACTGATTCATCAAATGCTTTTACTCAGAAAAGGAGTGGTTTTTTTTGGTTGACCCAGGTGTCATACAACTAATTTGTCTCATTCTCTTAATTCTATTGTCCGGCTTTTTCTCCTCCGCCGAGACCGCGCTGACCACGGTGAACCGTGTGCGGATGCGTTCCCTGGAGGAAGAAGGAGACAAGAGAGCCGCGCGTGTGAACAAAATCCTCGAACAATACAGCAAAATGCTCAGCGCCATCCTGATCGGAAACAACGTGGTCAATCTGTCCGCTTCCGCTCTCGCTACCACGCTCGCCCTCAGGATCAACCTGGCGGTGGGGATCGCCACCGGTATCCTGACCATCATCGTCCTTCTGATCGGCGAGATCGTCCCCAAGACCTGGGCGATGCTGTACTCCGAAAAAATATCCCTCGCTTACAGCGGCGTCATCTACAATCTGATCCGCGTCCTGACCCCCGTGATCTTTCTGGTGGATAAGCTCGCGAATTGTATTCTCTTCGTCCTTCATATCGATCCCAAGAAAAAGGGTGCGACCATGACGGAAAACGAGCTGAAGACCTATGTGGACGTCAGCCATGAGGAGGGCGTCATCGAAACCGAAGAGCGCGAGATCATCTACAACGTATTTGATTTCTCCGACGCGTTTGCAAAGGATATCATGATCCCCCGGATCAACATGGTCACCGTAAATGAGACCGACAATTATCAGCAGGCGCTGGAGGTCTTCCGCTCTTCCATGTATACCCGTCTCCCCGTCTATGACGAGGACAAGGACAGCATTCTCGGCTTCATCAATATCAAGGATTTCATCCTGACGGAGGATACGGAAAACTTCCAGGTCACCGACATCATGCGGGACGCGCATTATACATACGAGTTCAAGAAGCTTGCCGATCTCCTGTATGAAATGCGTGAGAAAGCCACCAGCGTGGCCTTCGTGGTAAACGAATACGGATCCACGGTGGGCATGATCACCCTGGAAGATCTTCTGGAAGAGATTGTTGGAGAGATCCGGGACGAATACGACGCGGACGAAAGCGAAAAGCTGAAACAGATAGACGAGAGGGTTTATCTGATCGAGGGCAGCATGAAGCTGGACGACATCAACGACGCCCTTGACACACACCTCTCCAGCGCCGACTATGATTCCATCGGCGGCATTATCATCGAACACCTTGACCGGCTCCCGGAGGATGAAGAATCCGTCACCCTGGAGGACGGCACGGTCCTGAAGGTCCAGGGGATCGACCAGAACCGGATCGTCAAGGTCCTTATGACGCTGCCGGAGCCCCAGCCCGAGACGGAGGAAACTCCCGCCGAGGCGGAGGAGCCGTCAGAAGCGTCATGACCGCGAAAAACCGCCCGGAGAATCTTCCGTTCCCCGGGCGGCGTAAAAAGCACTTTCTTATTCCTTAAAATAGCTCTCCTGCGGTCCCAGGTAGGAGGGCTTATATTTTTGTTTCTCGGGATAGATCAGGACCCGCTCCAGAACGACGCCTGCCTCCAGGGCCCCGATGGTCAGCGTCTGCACGCCGGCCTCAAAATCCAGCTTTGTCCCCACGATGTGGATCTGGTCCATGACAGCCTTTGACCACCTGGGATCATTGTAATCCCCGCCCTTGAAATTCTCCTCCAGAACGTTGAGGTTTTTCTTCTGGCTTTCCGTCCGCAGGGCGACGCGGAGGGCTCTCTGGTTCACCAGGGAGTTTACCGGGGAAACCCAGAGCTCGACGCAATATTTTCCGGCCTCCGGGATCTCGAACCGATAGGTGAGCTCCGGCTTTTCCTGCTTTGGCGTAAATTCCGCGGTGGAAGGCAGAACCTTCATGCCGTTCCCGCTCCTGCCGTGGCCCTCCAGATGGGTGAAGGCCGCGCCCTGCACATCCTTCTTCTCCGCGTAGTGATGGGCCTCCATCACGATCACGCCGTCCGAAGGGAGGAACGTCATGGGTTCCAGTTTGTTCAGGTCCCGGTTTGCCGCCTTCACTTCCACCGCCACAACGGTATCCCCGTCGCTGACAAGAAGTCTGGCAGTCTGGACGGCCTCAGCGCCGCAGTCCCCGCCGTGGCCGCCGCAGTCGTCACAGATGGACGCGGCAAGCGCCGTCCGGTCACAGGAAAGGGTCACTTTCTCAAGGATCTCCACCTCTCCCTCCAAAGCCGATACCTTCAGCCAGGCCGGGATCTCCCCTTTCTCCGCCTTTACGGTATAGTGCAGGCTTCCCACGCCGTCGTTGCTGATCTCCAGCTCCACGCTCTCCCTGCCCATATCCAGGAAATCATACACCCGGATGCACTGGGGCGCTCCATAATTTTTTGTGGCGAGGGCCGCGTCGTCCGCCCGGGACACGCTCATGCGGGGAGCGGTCACCGGTTCCACGATCCTTCTCACCGGATAGCGCCACCCGTCGTCGTTCCACTTCGTAAAGCCGATGTGCTTCTCCAGCTCCATGCCCTTCCATCTGCCGTTCCGAAATTCACCGAACTCCCTGCAGAGCCTCTTGTCCTCCTCGATGCACTCCCGGACCTGCTCCCCAAAGCGGTTCGCGGCGGGGCGTCCCTGGGAGGCATAGAAGTCATTCTTTCCTGCGGAGAGCTGCATCTTTGCCAGGTTGGCGCTGATCTTTGCGGGATAACAGATCATGCTGTACGCGCCAAACCTGGACACCTTGTCCAGGGACTCGTAGATCGCGTCCGCCCGCTGCATCAGGTTTTCCGCCTCTTCCAGCATCCGGTCCGCTTCCCGGTAATTACAGGGATGATAGACTCCGGCGTTTAACGCCTCGGGCCTTCTGCGGAAGTTCAGGTTCACAAGATCCATGTAGATCTTCGCCAGAGACTGCTGCTGGACGAAATCGGCGCAGGGGAAGGTCTTCTCCGCCCATTTGGACAGGTATTTCCTCCAGCTGTTGGGGGCGCTGCTGCCCCAGGTATCGAAGTCATAGGCCAGGTCCAGGAAATAATTCAGCGCCACTTCGTTTCCCTTGATATCGCCCACGTTGACGATCCAAACGTCCCGGATCCCGTAGTCGTAAGCCTCCGTCATCTGCTCCCATATCAAGGAGAACGGCGTGGAGGGCATCCACTCATAGGACACGGGGCCGCCGTGATAGTCCAGGTGATAGTACATTCCAAAGCCGCCCTTGTGGTCCCGGATCTCCTTCGTGGGCAGGGTCCTCATGTGCCCGTAGTTGTCCTCACAGAGCATGAAGATCACGTTTTCCAGCTCCGGCCAGTCCTTCAGGCCCTCCGTGGTTTCGTCCCCGTAAAAATAGGCCTCCACTTCCTTATATAACGCGAGAAGCTGGGGAACGCTGTCCACGTCCGGATTTACAAAATGTTTGATCAGGCCCCTCTGGGCGGTGATGATGCTCTTTAACAGATCGATATTCTCCTTCAGGGTGGCGTTCGGCCCCAGCATGGAGCTGTCCCTCTCCCCCCGCATGCCGATGGTGATCAGGTGCCTGTACTTACCGCTCCGCTTTAAGGCGTCCGCCCAATAGTTGATCAGACCCTCCTTATTGGTATAGAAATTCCACTCGTTTCCGTAAGGGGTGTCCACGCCCCGCACCTTGTCCCACTCCTCGCTGGCCCGCAGGCAGGGCTCGTGGTGGGAATAGGCGATGGTGATGCCGTACAGGTCCGCCAGCTCTTCGTTCAGGCTTCCCGGTCCGTCGATGGGAAAGCTGGACGCCCACATGGCGGGCCAGAGATAATTCCCCTTCATGCGCAGCAGGAACTCAAACACCTGGTCGTACATTTTGGCGTTCACGCCGCCGAAGTGCTCCATGGCCCAGTTGCCGAAGCAGGGCCACTCGTCGTTGATAAAGAATCCGCGGTACCTGACGCTGGGCTCCTTCGAGACTTTCTCGATATCCTCCTCGATCCGGATGGTCTTCCGGGGTTTCGGCGCGGCATCCCCGAATTTCACCAGCGGGGACACGCCCAGATATTCCGAGAGGGCAAAGAGTCCGTAGATGGTCCCCAGCTTGTCGCTCCCGGCGATAAAGAGAGAATTTCCGACGATGGCCAGCTTATAGACCTCCCGCTTTCCCTTGAGCGGGGTCAGGTCCATGATGCCGATATCCTCCAGGAAATCCAGAGTCTCGCTGTTCCCCAGGGTGGCCGCAAAGACGATATTTTTCTCAAAGACGTCCTCCATGGCCTTCATCTTCTGCTCTACGCCGGAATCCTCCTTGGAAAACATATCTCCCGTGACCACCTCCGGCAGCTGCCCGCAGATCTTTTTCACGTCCTTCGCCACCTTCTCGGCGATCCTGACCACGCCGGGAAAGGCGGTCTTCTCCAGGACGATATCGCTTACTTTTTCTTCCGTAGCCAGTTCGCAGACACGACTCATACTCATCAACCTTCCTTATTCCACGATTCCAAAGCCAAGGATCGTCAGCTTCTTCTCCTCATCCCCGGGGATCATGCGGATCTCCACGGAATGTTCTTTCGTCTCTTCTTCCATAAACAAGATCTGATTGTTGCAGTGGGTCCAGCCAACGGCCCGGGGATCCACGGTGAGGACTTCCTTTCCGTCCACGACGGCGACGGCTTTCCCCTCCTCCACGGAACCGGTGTCCTTGCTGAGCAGGACCAGCGCCCTGCAGACTACTCTCATGGAAAAAGGTTCGCTGCCGCTCACATGCTGCCAGTTGTTGGGAAACTCCGGCACGGGCTGCAGTTCGTCGTCCATCTCCACATACTGGAGATCCCGGTCCGTCTCACAGAAACTTCCGGGCTTTAAATCCTTCAGCTTATCTGTCTTCCAGGCTTTGTCCACAAGCTGGACGTTCTCAAAGGTCGTTCCGAAGACGGGCTCCTTGCTCCGCCAGTCCGTATCCTGGATCTCTTTCGATTTGTCGATCTCTTTCAGGAGATGCATCAGGCAGTCCGCCATGATGGTGTGTCCTATGTTCGTGGGATGGAACACGTCATAGAAGAACTGGCTCTTCGTCAGCACCCTTCCGGTGTCCGGCTTCAGGTAAAACTGGGGCACCACGCCCCGGCGCACGCTGACGCTGGGGATCTCATAGCGCTCTCCCACGGGGCCAAGCCTCTCCTCCAGGTTCCAGTCGTTTGCGAACACGGCGTAGAGCAGGATCACCGCGGTATCCTCGGAGAGCGCCAGGCATTTCCGGATCAGGCTCTCGTAACAGAGTCCCTTTGTCTCGTCCCCCTCGTCGTTTACGGCGAACTCGATGACGATGAGATCCGGCTTCACCTTTCCCTCTCTCAAAACGTCCCTCTCAAACCGCACCATGCCAAGCTCGGAGGGCGTTCCGCCCACGCCGGCCTTGATCAGCTTCACGTTTTTGCCGAAAGCGTCCCGGAAGCGCTCCCAGGTCTGGTACGCGTAGGATTTCAAGTGGATGGGGATCGCTCCCGCGCCCTGGGTGATGGAGCCGCCGATAAAGGCCAGGGTCACTTCCTCCCCCCGCTTCGCCTTCTCGATCACCCGCTTTACCCGGGCGTAATTTCCCAGGTCCATCAGGGACCGGTTCAGGATCGCCTGATAGTCCGCGCTCTCCATGTCGATCTTGCTCCGCTCCTCCTGCTCGGGGGCGGTGAAGCCCTCCCGGAGATAGAGCTTTACGTCCACAGTGGCCACTTTCCCCACCTCGTCAAACTCAAACCGCATCTGGCCAACCACTTTGTTATCGTCGTTCCACTCGTAGTCGTCCAGCCATATGATCTGCTCCATGCCGTCAGGTCTGCAGGGGATCTTGATGGTGTTCCCGGAATTGTTGGGATCTGTCTTCCCGTACATCTGAAAGGCGAAATCGATGGTCTGGTCCGGGTCGTCCGCCTCTATGGTGACGCCGATGCCCGCCACCATGGAGAGAAATCCCTCCGCCGTCTCCAGATTTGCCAGCATGGCCTCGTCCGTCACATTTCCCATCATCTTCGCGAAGGTGGTGAGACGCATGTTGTCCAGATAGATAAACTGAATCCCCCTGCCGTCGGGAGTGGGATTTCCCGCCACGTCCTTCTGCCTGCAGATGTAAAAACTGCTGCCTTTCGCTGTGGGATCTTTCGGTGCTTTCGGTCCTGTCATGGTTTGTTCCTCCTATATCATCACTCTATGATTTAACATTTTCTCTTTCTTCCGGCGGTCCTGCCGCGTCCTTCTTTCAAATAGACCCGGTTTTTGCGGCTTTAATAGATCCTGTAATTCCCGCTGAGCGCCAGAAACGCGAAGAGATACAGGCAGTTGTCGTAATATCTTCTGTCGCCGGTGCGCAGGGGTTCCTCCCAGAACCGCAGAACCCACTCTGCGGCCAGGGCCTTCTTGGGGTCCGGATCCGCCGGGGAAAGAGGCCCTTCCACGGCCAGGGAAGCCTGGGCGGTGGTGGCCAGGATCGCCACCGGATGGAGCGCCTTGACGTCCAGGGGCGTCCCGTCTTTCTCATACACCCGGTAAGGATTGTCCCGGTTCACCACTCCGAGGGTGTACTGCAGTTTTTCCACCGCCCCGCGCTGTCCCTCGTCCACGCCGAACCACTCATAGTCCAGCCCGATGTTGGCCGCGGTGCGGTAGGCGTCGCTGTAAAACCAGTCATGCCTGTCCCTGCTCCAGGGAAGCGGCCTGGACATGGGGCTTCCGTCAAACTCCGCGTACTCGGCGTTCATGCCGGACACCGGGTGGCACGCCTTCGCCAGATACTCCCGGCTTGCCTTCGCCGCCTCCTTCCAGAACGGCCTGTCCTCCTCGTACGCCCACCGGGCAAACAATTCGTAAAAGTGGGGCAGGTGATAGGAGGGATCCGTAAAGTCAATGCCGGGCACAAACAGGATCTGCTTGTTGTCATGGTTCCACATGGGAGCGCCCGGTCTGCCGTTCTCCCCCTTGTGGAGCACGGCCCGCAGGATCTCCTTCGCCTGCTTCGAGTACTCGTAGATCCCCTCGCCGTCCCCCCATCTGTGGGAGGCAAAGAACAGCGCCATGGCGAAGAATTCCTCTCCGTCCGGGGCGGGACCGTTGGCGTTCTTCTTGCCATCCACCCCGCAGGACCAGGCGAAATACCCCTCGTTGTACCCCGTCTCCATATACATATAGGTCTTCGCCCACTTCCAGATGCGGTCGAATTCCTCTTTCATATCCAGCTGGACGCACATCATCATGCCGTAGGACATCCCCTCCGTCCTGGCGTCGTGGTTCCCGGTGTCCTCCAGGTAACCCATGTCCTCCCCCGCCGTGAAATACACCTTGTCCGGCCCGTAAAAGAAAGCCTGCCGGATCTGCTCCAGTCTTTCGCGCACTTCCTGTTCCGTCTTGCCAAGCTCGGCAAACACGTTCCGGTAGTTCTGTTTTTCCATCGTCGCACCCGCTCCTTTCGCTTCGTTCAGCCATAAACCCCCTATGTATAATCTTAAATAAAATTGTCAGAAAATGCTCCCTAAAAACTGCTTTTTTATAACTAATTATTGCCATGTATCCCTCTCCGCGCGCCGCCGGGGGCCGATCGTTCTCTCCCCGGCCCCACCGTCCTCTCCGCCAGCCGGATAATCCCCCGGGAAAAAGGCAGCAGCAGCGCCGCCGACAGGATGTTGAATCCGCTGTGCACCGCCGCGATCCCCGGGCTGGATGCCGGCAGGGAAAGAAATCCGGCAGGACAGACAGCCTTTCCCAGGAGAAAGGCCGTGAAAAAGACCGCCGCTCCCAGAAGGTTGAAGTACAGGTTCAGGAAAGCCGCCCTTCTGGCCTCCCAATTTGTTCCGACCGAGGCCAGGACCGCGGTGACGCAGGTGCCGATATTCTGGCCCAGGATCACCGGAATGACTTCCCCATAACTCATGGCGACGCTCCCGCAGAGCGCCTGCAGGATCCCCACGGAAGCGGAGGAGGACTGGATCGCCGCCGTCAGGATCCCTCCCGTCAGGAGCCCTTTCCAGGGGTTTTCCAGGCCGGAGAGGAGCGATAGGAACCTGCCGGACCGCGCCAGGGGAGCCGCGGCTTCCTCCATGGCGTTCATGCCGAAGATCAGGATGGCAAAGCCCATCAGCGACGACGCGCCCTTTCTCACGGATTCCTTCTTTGAGAGGGCCCGCAGCAGAACCCCCGCCAGCGCAAAGACGGGGGCCAGGGATAGGGGTTTCAAGAGCCGCATCCACCACGCCCGGCCGCCCAGCCCGTTTCCCGCAAGGATCCAGGCCGTCGCCGTGGTTCCGATGTTCGCGCCCACGGTGATCCCCATGGCCTGTTCCAGATTCAGGATCCCGCCGTCCACAAAGCCCACGGTCATGACGGTCACCGCCGAGGAGGACTGCAGCAGCGCCGTCACCGCCGTACCAAAGAGAAGGGCTCTGCCCGTGGAGCCAGCCGCCCCCGCCAGGCATTGTTTTAACCTGTCCCCGAGAAATCCCGCCAGCCCCTCTCCCATGGTCTGCATTCCGTACAGAAAGAGCGCCAGCCCTCCCAGAAGCGTCAGAAAATCAAAACCGTCCATGTCCCATCCCCCCCTAACACATATTTAGCATTCCGGGAGGCATTCTATGACTGATTCCTCCCCTCAGGTTCTTCCTTGCCAGCGGGTAAAAACTGTGTTATCCTAAGAGTGTCGGAACGCGGCGGCCGGAAGCCGGGATCGCATCCATGGCTCCCGGCGGCAGAAAATCCTGCCGTTTCGGCGGCTGCGGCGTCTGGACTGTTTTTTGCAGGATCCTCGGGAGGAAAACATACGTTATGAAACGATTTTTGAAACTTTTGCTTTTGCTGCTGGCTATGAACTATCCCCTTTTTTCGGAGGTCTGTTCCCTCCTGGGGAACGGGCCCCAAAGCCCCTTCTGGCTCAGCTTTGCCGTCCGCTTTCTCTCCATCCCCATTTTCATTCTGATCGTGCTGGGGATGCTGTTTCTGGAGATACTGCCCCGCTATGAAAAGGGCCTGAGCGTCCGCCTGCAGATCCTCTCCGGCGGATACGAGCTGATCGTCACCTCCTGCTGGGCCTTTTTTGTCGAGATCTTTCTCTATATCGCTTTGTTTGTCTGCCGCTCCCGGGGCCTTCTGGAATTTGCCTGGCGTCTGCGGGCGGGATCCGGCTTTCAGCTCAGCTCCACCGTGCTCATCCTCAACACCGTCGTGGCCGTAGTGGTGTTCCTCGTCCATTTTCAGAACGGTTTCTGGCGCACCGCCTTCTGTTCCAGCCAGCTGGGCGTCGCGATGCGTCTTCTGATGTTTTTCTTCTGGTGGCTCCCTCCGGTCAACCTGATCCTGTTCCATAAATGGATCTGCATCGTCCGTCGGGAACTGATCACCGCCCGGAACCGCTTCCTCCTGGATCAGACCCGGGTGGAGAACGCGGTCTGCCGCACCCGCTATCCGGTGGTGATGGTCCACGGCATCTTTTTCCGGGACTGGCAGTACATGAACTACTGGGGCCGGATCCCTGCCGCCCTTAAGCGGAACGGTGCCACGGTATTCTACGGAAAACAGCCCTCTTCCCTGCCCATCGCGGAGAGCGCCGCGGAACTCGCCCGGGAGATCCGGCGGATCCTGGCGGAGACCGGCGCGGAAAAGGTCAATATCATCGCCCACTCCAAGGGCGGTCTGGACTCCAGATACGCCGTCAGCAAGCTGGGACTGGCGGACTGCGTCGCCTCCCTGACGACGGTCAACACGCCCCACCGGGGCTGTCAGTTTGCCGACGCCCTGCTGGGAAGCCTTCCAAAATGGCTGATCCATTTCGTGGAGGGACGGTACAACGCCCTCTTCCACGCCCTGGGGGACGAAAAACCCGATTTCCTGGGCGGCGTCACCGACTTGACGGCAGCCTCCTGCGCGGCCTTTAACAGGGAGGTCCCGGATTCCCCGGCCGTCTATTATCAGAGCGTCATGTCAAAGATGCGCTCCTGTTTCAGCTCCGGCTTTCCCCTGAACCTGAGCTATCTTCTGGCAAAAAAATACGAGGGGGACAACGACGGGCTGGTGAGCGTCTCCTCCGCGTCCTGGGGGAACTATCTCGGTCTTCTGACCGCCGGGAAAAAAGGCATCTCCCACGCGGACATGATCGACCTCACCCATAAGGACGTCAAGGGCTTTGACGTGAGCGAATTCTATGTCTCTCTCTTTTCCGGACTGAAGGAGAAGGGATTTTAGGGCGGCGTCAGAACCGCTCCTTTTCCCGCGGGAATTTCCATATAGACAAAACCATCCGCGGCGTATTATAATCAAGTGAGATACGGTTGATCCGGTTATCACGCGTAAACAGCCGAAGGGGAGAAGATCCGTATGACCATGTTTTTTATTTCCATAGAGATAATAGGGATCTGCGTCATCCTTTTTACCCTTGGACTCCTTGTCATGGGACAGGATTCCAAGGAGCAAAAACTGATGACTTTTTTTATGTGCGGGGCTCTGATCCAGAACAGCGGTTATCTTCTGGAACTCATGGCTCCCACTCTGGAAGCGGCCGTCACCGCCGCGAAGATCCAGTACATCGGTTCCATTTTCGTACCGCCCCTCTACTGCTGGTTCATCTATTACTACTGCTATGAAAAGGTTCCCATCCGGTTCCTGCGGGTTCTCGCAGTGATCGACGTGATCCTGCTGGCGGTGATCTTTACCTGCGACCATCATCAGCTGTACTATCGCAGCCTGGAATGGCTCTCTACCAAGGACGGGCATCACTACATGCATATCGAATACGGTCCCGTCCACCTGATCTTCATGATCTTCGGATGCGCCGTTCCCTACGCCATGTCCTTTTATGCCCTGGTCCATGCCACGATCACGAAGCCTCAGCAGGCGGCGAGCCGTAAGTACAAGCTGATGATCCTGCTCTCCACGCTGCCCGTCCTCGCCCTCCTGTCCTATGTGCTGAAACTCACCTATGTCTTTGACCTGACTCCCTCGGCCGTAGGCATCGTCCTGGCCATGGTGGTGATCCTGGTCTGGAGCAGGCGCATCTACGATTTTCGGAGCCTGGCATCGGAAGTGGTGCTGAACAATATGGCGGACGGCGTTATCGCCCTGGACGACCAGAAGCGGATCGTCAGCTACAATCAGGCGGCCGCCTCCATCTTCCCGGAGCTTGGCCCCCACTCCATCGGCGAAAACGTATCTTTTCTGCCGAATTTTCCCGAGGTGATCCTGGAGGAGGACGAGCAGAGGGAATTCCGTATCCAGGACCGTTTTTATGAGAGCCATGTGAAAAAGATTTCCGAAAAGAACATCGCGAACCAGGGCTATGTGATCCTTGTCCTGGACGTGACGGAGACCCGGAACCACATCGAACTGATCAAGCACGTGCAGGAACAGGCGGAGCGCGCGAACATGGCAAAGAGTGAATTTCTGGCCAATATGTCCCACGAGATCCGCACTCCCATGAACGCCATCGTCGGCCTGAGCGACATCATCATGGAGGAAAGCCGGGGCCGTAAGGTGTACTCCTACGCCAACGACATCAAGACCGCCTCCCACAACCTTCTCGCCATTATCAACGACATCCTGGACCTCTCCAAGGTGGAGGCCGGAAAGATGGAGCTGGTTCTGACGAACTATTACTTGAAAAATATCGTCGGAAACCTGACGAGTATCATGAATATCAACGCTTCTCTCAACGGGCTTGTCATGAAATATGAATACGACGAAAACCTGCCCTGCCAGTACTGCGGCGACGAGGGTCGGATCCGGCAGATCCTGATCAACCTTCTGAGCAACGCCGTGAAATTTACAAAGAAGGGTTACGTCAAGCTCTCCGTCAGCGGCTCTCCCGGGGAGGACGGCATGGAAAACCTGGTCTTCCGGGTAGAGGATACCGGCTGCGGCATCCGGCAGGAGGATCTGAAGATCATATTTGACGATTTCAAGCAGGCGGATTCCCGCCGGAACCGCTCGGTGGAGGGAACGGGCCTCGGCCTGTCCATCACCAGGCATTTGGTAGAGCTGATGCAGGGTTCCATCGAGGTGGAAAGCGTTTACGGGGAGGGCACGGTCTTCACCGTGAGGATCCCCCAGAAGATTGTGGACAGCCGCACGCTGAAAGAAGTGCCGGACGTTCCGGATACCCAGGATACCCAGGAGCAGTTTCGTCCCTTTAAGGTCAACAGACCTTACGAAATCCTTGTGGTGGACGACAACATGGTCAACAGGCGCGTGGCGGTCGGTTTCTTAAAGCATTATGGCTTCCAGCTCACGGAGGCCGCCAGCGGCCAGGAGGCCATCGATCTGGTGCGCAGAAACAGGTATGACATGATTTTTATGGACCACATGATGCCCGAGATGGACGGCGTGGAGGCCGTCCGCATCATCCGCCAGGACTGCGGCGAAAACGGAACGACGCCCACCATCATCGCCCTCACCGCCAACGCCATGGAAGGGGTCCGGGAAATGTTCCTGAAAAACGGTTTCCAGGATTTTCTGGCAAAGCCCCTGTACCGGAAACCCTTAAACGAGATCCTCGCGAAATGGATCCCGGAGGCGGACAGGGACTATCTGGAGGAACCCCCGGAAGAAAAAAGGATCGGCGGAAAACTGGACTTTTCCGACATCAACATAAACGGCATCGATATCAGCGAGGCGATGATCCACCATTCCGGCGAGGTTTCGGATTATCTGGAGCTTCTGCAGCTGTACTGTACGGACGGCAGACGAAAGATCACGCTTCTGCAGGAACTGTTTGAAAAGGAGGATTTCCAGACCTACGAGGTAGAGGTTCACGGCCTGAAGAGCGCATCGGCCAACATGGGTGCCATGACGCTCTCCGCCCTGGCGAAGGATCACGAGTTTGCCGCAAAAGACGGAAATCTGGATTATATCCGCCTCCATTTCCAGGAACTGATCACCGCGTATGAAAACCAGATCCGACACATACAGAATTATCTGGACCAGAACGTGGGCGGCTCCCAGGAACCCTCTTCCGGGGATAAGCCCGGCATAGAGGGCAATGCCCTGCTCCGCGAAATCCAGGAGGCTCTGACGCTGCTGGAAACCTTCCACGCCAAGGAAAGCGCCGCAAAGATCGAATCGATCCGCAGACGCCGCCTGGATCCGGACGTGGACGCTTCCCTGAAGGAGATCCGGGAACAGCTCCGCCTGTATGAAGACGACGCCGCCGAAGAAATGCTTCGAAAATTGATAGACCGACTGAAAAAGGAGACATAAGCATGGAAAACAAACTTCGAATTCTGGCCGTGGACGACAATATCATCAATCTCGCGACCATAGAGCAGGAACTCAAGACAAAATATGAGATCATCACCATGAATTCCGGCTTCAGAGCCATACAGTACCTCAAGACCGCCCGGCCCGACCTGATCCTGCTGGACATCCAGATGGCGCTGAAGGACGGCATCGAGACGCTGAAAGAGATCCGCACCATGGAGAACGGCGCCAATATCCCGGTGATCATGCTGACCTCCAAGCAGGACAAGGAAAGCATTCTGGAGAGCTCCAGGCTGGGGGCCTTCGACTACGTCTTAAAGCCCTTCAAGACCGAGGATCTGCAGGAGCGGATCATCCGGACCTTAAAAAGGGCGGGCGTCATAGAGGTGAAAGAAAGCGAAATCTACGAAAAGGTCAAGGATGTGGAGGCGGAGATCCGGGACGGCAACATCAAAAATGCCATCACCAAACTGGACGAGATCCTGCACTTTAAGATTGATGAAGAGATCTCCGGCCGCCTGCAGAACGCCCGGTTCCGGCTGAAAAGCGAAGACACCCAGACCGCTCTCCGTCTGCTGGAGAGGGTGGTAAAGATTCTGGAGCGTTTCATTCACGAGGAGACTGTCACAAAGCTTCCCATCTCCAACCGGGATATCTTTGAATGGCTGAAACGCGTTCTGAACGACCTGGAAAACTTCCGGGTCCGCGAGGCTTCCAAGAAACTGGAGAATCTTCAGAGCTATCTCCTGCCCCCCGACATCCAGAAATTCTGCGAGACGATCCAGGCCCACCTGGAGGAATACGACGACGGAGCCGCCGAGGACGAACTTCGGCAGAAGTTATCCACCATGATGACGCCTCCAAACTGATCAGCTGCATCAAAAAAGCCCGCTGGGCGGCCCCAGAGCCGCATCCACGGGCTTATTTCTTACAGGCATTTCTTACAGACTTTTCAGGATCCCCTCGGCGATGGCGTCCGCAGTCTCATCAAAACGCTGGTCCAGAAGGGCGTTGTCCCGGTCCGTGTTGAGAAATCCCACTTCCACAAGCAGAGCCGGCATGACTGTCTGATGCAGCACCGCGAGATCCCTCCTCTCCTGCAGGCCCTGATCCGCAAAGCCTACTCTCTCCAACTCTTCGTTGACGTTCCGCGCCATTCTCGCCGCCGCGCCGTTTCGGTCGTACACCAATGTCTCCACACCGCTGTACTGGTTCGGGTAGGGGCTGGAATTGCGGTGTATGGATACAAAGTAATCCGCTCCCACCTGATTGCCCTCCAGGGCTTTCTGGGCCGGGGCCTCATAGATATCCGTAATCCGGGTGTAATAGACCTCCTGTCCCCTGTTCTCTAAGACAGCGCCCACCGCCAGGGCCAGCGCCAGCGCGTCGTCCTTCTCCCGCCGTCCCTGATAGACGGCGCCGAAATCCTCGCCGCCGTGCCCCGCATCCAAAACGATCAAAGCCATAAAAGAGCCTCCCCGTTTTTCTTATTCTATGCGCGGCAGCCTTTCAAAGTTCGCTCTGGAGCCGTCTGCCCTCTTTCACCCCGCAAACTGGCTGTTATACAGATTCGCGTAGAAACCGTTCCGGGCCAGCAGACTCTCGTGGTCGCCCTGCTCGATGATGTTTCCGTCCTTCATGACGAGGATGATATCCGCCTCCCGGATGGTGGAGAGCCTGTGGGCCACGATGAAGCTGGTCCGCCCCTCCATCATCTTCGCAAACGCGTTCTGGATCTTCATCTCCGTCCGGGTGTCGATGGAGGACGTGGCCTCGTCCAGGATCAGCATGGGCGGCAGACAGAGCATCACCCTGGCGATGCAGAGAAGCTGTTTCTGCCCCTGGGACAGACTGCCGCCATCCTCCGTGATAACCGTGTGATACCCCTGGGGAAGGCGCTTGATAAAGCTGTGTGCATGGGCGGCCTTTGCGGCGGCGACGGCCTCTTCCTCCGTAGCCTCCGGCCTGCCCATCCGGATATTGTCCAGGATGCTGCCGCCCCGCAGCCAGGTCTCCTGGAGGACCATGCCATAGTTGGTTCGCAGGGATCCCCGGGTCAGATGCCGGATATCCGTGCCGTCCACCGATATGCTCCCCCGGTCCACGTCATAGAACCGCATGAGCAGATTGATCACGGTGGTCTTTCCGCAGCCGGTAGGGCCCACGATGGCCACTCTCTGTCCCGGACGCACTTTCAGGTTCAGGTTTTCGATCAGCTTCCGGTCCGGAACATAGCTGAAGCAGACGTCTTCCAGCTCCACTCTCCCCTTCGCCTGCTCCAGGACCGCCGCGTCCGCATCCTCCGGCGTCTGGGGCTCCTGGTCGATCAGGGCGAACACCCTGGCAGCGCAGGCGAAAGCGTTCTGAAGCTCCGTGATCACCCCGGATATCTCGTTAAAGGGCTTCGTATACTGGTTCGCATAGCTCAGGAAACAGGACAGCCTGCCCACGGTGATCCCGCCGCCCACGGCAAAGAACGCGCCGAAGATCCCCACGCCCGCATACACGATACTGTTGACAAACCGGGTGCAGGGATTCGTCAGGGAGGAGAAAAAGATGGCCTTCAGGGAGCACTTCTGCAGCCTCTCGTTGATCTCCCCAAACTGATCCTTCACCGCCTGTTCCCGGGAGAACGTCCTGACGATCTTCTGACTCCCCACCATCTCTTCAATGAGGGCGGTCTGTTCCCCCCTGGTCTTACTCTGTTCCAGGAACATGTCGTGGGTCCTGGTGGCGATGAATTTTGCCACCAGGAAGGACAGGGGCGTGATGCAGACCACCACCAGGGTGATGGGAATGTTGTAGATCAGCATGAAGACCAGGGTGCCTCCGATGGTGAGCACGCCGGTAAACAGCTGGGTAAAGCCCATGAGGAGCCCGTCCGCCAGGGTGTCCACGTCCGCGATGACGCGGCTCACCACATCCCCCGCCGCGTGGGCGTCCAGGTAACTCAGGGGCAGGATCTCGATCTTCGCGAAGGCGTCCTTTCTTACGTCCTGCACCACATGGTAACAGATGTAATTGTTGCAGGTATTCATGACCCACTGGGCCAGCGCCGTGAGGATCACGGCGACGCCGATCTTTTTTACGATCTTCAGGATCCCCGCCAGATCCACCAGTCCGACGTCGATCATCAGGTCCACCGCGTCGCCGGTCAGGATGGGAATGTAAAGGGTCAGCGCCACGGTCACAGCGGCAAGGAGCAGGGAGAGAAGCGCCATGAACTTGTACTTTCCGATATAGTGCAGCGTCTTCTTCCAGGTAGTTTTCTTATCTGGGGAAACGACATTCTTCGCCATTTATCTGCTCCTCCTCTCTTCGGGATACTGGGAATAATAGATCTCCTGGTACACCTGGCAGTCTCTCAGGAGTTCCTCATGGGTTCCCATGCCCGCCAGCCTTCCGTCGTCCAGTACAAGGATCTTGTCCGCGTGCCGGATGCTGGACGCCCTCTGGGACACGATGAAGGTGGTGGTCCTGTCCTCCAGGCTCCTGAGGGACTGCCGGAGCTTTGCGTCCGTCGCATAGTCCAGTGCCGAAGCGCTGTCGTCCAGGATCAGGATCTCCGGATCCCGCACCAGGGCCCTGGCGATGGTCAGCCTTTGCTTTTGCCCGCCGGAGAGGTTCCGGCCGTTCTGGGCCACCTCCGCGTCCAGCCTGCCTTCTTTTCCTTCTACGATCTCCTTCGCCTGGGCCAGCTCCAGCGCCCGCCACAGCTCTTCCTCCGAGGCGTCAGGCTTTCCCCAGAGAAGATTCGAGCGGATCGTCCCCGCAAAGAGCGCCGCCTTCTGGGGCACCACGCCCATGCGGCTCCGATGGGCGTTCTCGTCATATTCCCTCAGGTCCTTCCCCTCCAATAAAATCCTTCCCTCCGTCACCGGATAAAAGCCCGGGATCAGGTTTACCAGGGAGGTCTTTCCGGAGCCGGTGCCGCCGATGATTCCCACCGTATCCCCCTTGTCCACCGTGAAGCTGACATCCTCCAGGGTCTTTTCCCCGGCTCCCCGGTAGGTCAGGGAAACATGTTCGAAGCATAGGTAGGGGAAGGATCCGTTCTCTGATCCGGTCTGCTCTCCAGCCTCCGACCCGTTCTTTAATTTTTTCTCCTCGTCTGCTTTCTCTCCAGCGCTGATGCCTGTCTGCCGTTCTGTCAGTTCCTCATGGCTTGCGCCCGCCTTCAAGTCTGTCTTCAGCCCTGTCTGCTCTCCCGCATCCTTCTGTCTTTCGCTCTCCCCGCCGATGGTAAAGACGGCGGCGACACGGTCCGCGCAGGCCATGGCCTTCGTCATCAGAATGATCAGGTTTGCCAGCTTCACCAGCTCTACCAGGATCTGGGACATATAGTTCAGGATCGCCACCACCTGGCCCTGGGTGAGCTCGCCCAAATTGACCTTCAGCGCCCCCTTGTAGATCAGAAGCATCACGGCGGCGTTTACGATGATATAAGTGACCGGGTTCATGCAGGCGCTGATCTTCCCCACGAACATCTGCATGTTGGTCAGGGCCTGATTGCTCTCCTGGAACCGCTTTTCCTCCGTCTCCTCCTGGTGGAAAGCGCGGATCACCCGGACGCCGGTGAGATTCTCCCGGGTGATGCCCAGCGTCCTGTCCAGCCCGCTCTGCACTTTTTTATAGAGGGGCATGGTCACCAGCATGATGCCGAACACCACCACCGCCAGGGCCGGGATCGTCACCACGAAGATCATCGCCATCCTGACGTCGATGGTAAACGCCATAATCATGGCGCCGAACACGATAATGGGGGACCGAAGGAACAGCCGGAGCGTCATGTTCACGCCGGACTGCACCTGATTGATGTCGCTGGTCAGCCGCGTGATCATGGTGGAGGTTCCAGCCTGGTCCATGTCCGTAAAGCTGAGATCCTCGATATGTCCAAAGAGCGCCGCCCGGAGCTTTGTGGAAAATCCCACCGCCGCCTTCGCCGCAAAAAACTGGGCCGTCACAGATGACGCCAGACCCACCAGGGCCAGCCCGATCAGACAGAGCCCCATCTTCAGAATATAGCCCTTGTCCTGGTTCGCGATGCCGACGTCAATGATATTTGCCATGACTAACGGCACCAGAAGTTCAAAGGCGGCCTCCAGCAGCTTAAACAGCGGTGCCAGAACGCACTCCTTCTTATAATCCCTCAGATAAACAATCAATCGCTTCATTCTTGAGTCCTCTGTCTTTCTCTGTCCTGTTCCGTCTCCCCGCAGCTTCTTCTCCCGCACACGGCCAGGAAGTAAACCTGCCCTCCCAGCTCCAGCCTGCCGCAGTTCCAGTCGATCCCCTGCCCTTCCCCGGGAACTTCCCTGTCAAGATACCTTGAAACCCCTTCCCCGGTCAGCTTCCCGTAGGCTTCCTTCTTTGTCCAGAGCCGGTAAAACCTCTCCTGCGCATCCAGATTTTCAGGGCAGCCATCTTCGCCGGAAACCGTAGGCCCGCCGCAGCCCTCCATCCATTCCAGATCTTGTTTTCCATAAAATCTATTTGCAAGGCTCTTCCAGTCCGCCTTCGTGACGGCCTGGATGTCCGCTCCGACCTCCCGCCGGGACATCGCGAGAAAGACCGCGTCCCCGGAGTGGGACAGGCTGAAATACAGGGGAAGCTCCTGAAAATAGGGTTTCCCCCCGGGATTGTAACAATAGGCCACCTCCATGGGCCGCTTTCCCCGCAAGGCTTCCAGGGCCGTCTGGGGCGTATCCCGCCGCAGATGCGGCTCCGTAAAGTCCTCCGTCCCCCGCTTCGGCATTTCGCCCCCGTCCCTCCCGTATTCGTCAAGGGCCAGCTGGATGAGAAGGCCCGCGCCAAGACTCTGCAGCGCGCCCGCCCCCTGTTTCCGGCGGTATTTAAGAAGGCGCTCCCTGTCCAGAAGCGCCTCCATCTCTTTTTTCATGGCACACTGTTTTGACGGTTCCATGCCGTCATCTTTTAAGACACCAAGGTCCAGCAGATAATATTTTTCCCACATAAAACGCCTTTATTCTTCCGCGGAAACCGTCTCCAGGCAGAGTTCCTTCAACTGCGCGGGATCCACGGGCCCGGGACACTCGGACATCAGACAGGAGGCATCTTTAACTTTCGGGAACGCGATCACCTCGCGGATGCTCTCGGCCTTTACAAGCAGCATGACGAACCGGTCCAGCCCGATGGCAAGTCCCGCGTGAGGGGGCACTCCGTACCGGAACGCGTCCAGAAGGAACCCAAACTGCTCATGGGCCTTTTCATCCGTAAAGCCCAGGGCGCGGAACATTCTCTCCTGCACGTCGTCCTGGAAGATACGGACGCTCCCGCCGCCCAGCTCCACGCCGTTCAGCACGATATCGTAGGCCCTGGCCCGCACCGCCCCCGGATCCGTCTCTAACAGGGGCAGATCCTCCTCCATGGGCATGGTAAAGGGATGGTGCATGGCGACAAAGCGCTCCTCCTCGTCGCTCCACTCAAATTGAGGGAACTCCGTCACCCAGAGGAAGTGAAAGGCGTCGTTGTCGATCAGGTCCAGCTGACGGGCCAGCTCACAGCGCAGCGCCCCCAGCACGTTCCAGACGATCTTCAGCCGGTCCGCCGCAAACAGGAGCAGATCGCCGGGCTCCGCCTGCATGGCCTCCGCAAGGGCCTTCAGCTCCTCCTCGGTCATAAACTTCGCAAAGGAAGATTTATAAGTCCCGTCCGGCAGGATCCCCATGTAGGCGAGACCCTTCACGCCGTAGCCCTTCGCAAACTCCACCAGGGCGTCGATCTTCTTTCTCGGCATCTCCGCCTGGCCCTTTACACAGATTCCCCTGACGCTGCCCCCCGCCTGGATCGCGCCGGTGAACACGCCGAAGCCGCAGTTTTTCACCACCTCGGAGACGTCCGTGAGCTCCATGCCGAACCGGGTGTCCGGCTTGTCGGAGCCAAAACGGTTCATCGCTTCGTTCCAGGTCATGCGCTTTAAGGGCAGGGGAACCTCCAGACCGATGGCCTCCCTGCAGACTCTCGCCACCATCCGCTCCGTGGCGTCCATCACGTCCTCCTCGGTCACAAAACTCATCTCCAAGTCCACCTGGGTGAACTCAGGCTGCCGGTCCGCCCGGAGATCCTCGTCCCGGAAACATCTGGCGATCTGATAATACCGGTCGTACCCGGAACACATCAACAGCTGCTTAAAGATCTGCGGGGACTGGGGCAGCGCGTAAAAGCTGCCGGGGTGTACGCGGCTGGGCACAAGATAATCCCTGGCGCCCTCGGGGGTGGACTTGTTCAGGATCGGGGTTTCGATCTCCAAAAAGCCCTCCTCGCTCAGGAAAGAACGGATCGCCGCAGTGATCCTGCTCCTTAAGATCAGGTTCTTCTGGATGTCCGGCCTGCGCAGATCCAGATAACGGTATTTCAGCCGCAGTTCCTCCTTGGTCTTGGAATCCTCCTCAATGGGGAAGGGGGGCGTCTGCGCCTCGGAGAGGATCCGGATCTCTGCGGCCCGGACTTCGATCTCGCCGGTGGCCAGGTTTTCATTCACCGCTCCGTCCCTGCGGGCCACCTTCCCGACGACGGCGGCAACGAACTCGCTCCTGAGCTTCGCCGCCTTTTCAAACGCCTCGGTTCCGCACTCGCTCTCTTCAAAAATGACCTGTATGATGCCGGAGCGGTCCCGCAGGTCCACAAATATGATCCCGCCCTTGTTTCTCTGCTTCTGGACCCATCCCATCACGGTGACGGTCTCCCCTGCATTGGCCGCGGAAAGCTCCCCGCAGCGATGCGTTCTCCTCAAACCCTTCATTGACTCTGCCATATTCTCTCCTTCGATTCCGCCCTGCTCTCTGCCGTTACCGGCCCGGGCCGCCTGACGCCTCGCCCGGTCCCCTGTTTCGGCAGTCGGAATCCTTTCCTTACTCTCGAAACTTTGTCCCATTTTTAGAACTTTTTATCTTCTTTGCCGGATCAGTTCTTCAGCGGATCCCTGTAAATCTCCACGAAATCCGAATACCCTTCCGCCGTGAGCTGATCCTTCTGGAACTTTTTATTCTTGTTCATGCGGGCCACAAGGATCTGTTTTCCCGCCGCCCGCTCTTCCTGGGCCTTGGCGATCACCTGACAGAGCCGCTCACCGCCCACGCCCTTCTCCACAAGATACGCGATTTTTTCCGGCGTCTCCGGGATCTGGAAACCGCTCTCCATAAGGAGCATGACGATCCGCTCGAAGCCGATGGAAAAACCGCAGGCCGGAACGTCGTTCCCGGTAAATTTCCCAACCATCTTATCATATCTTCCGCCGCCTCCGCAGCTTCCGCCGAACTCCGGCATGGCGATCTCAAAGATGGGCCCGGTGTAGTAACTCATCCCCCGCACCAGCGTAGGATCAAACACCAATTCAAACGTGTCCGCCTTCGTGGCCTTCACGCTGTCCACGATCTCCTGGAACGAAGTCATCACATCGTCGTCCAGGAAACCTTCCAGCTTCTCCCTAAGACAGGCGATCCCGTCCTCCGACTTCCGGATCTCGTCAAAGAGCCCCAGATACTTTCCGCACTGTGCCTCGTCTCCAAAGCCCTTCTCCAATAATTCCGCAAGGACGCCATCCCCGCCGATCTTGTCCATCTTGTCCAGCGTGATGAAGACCTCGTCGAAATCGCTCTCCGCAAAGCCCGCCCAGGCCGCCATCGCCTTCAGGATGCGGCGGTCGTTGAGCCGGATCTGAAAATTCCGAAATCCCAGACGGCTGATGGTCGTGGTCGTCGCCAGGATCAGCTCGATCTCCGCCAGATTGGATGCCTCTCCGAAGATATCGATATCGCACTGCATAAACTGGCGGTAACGCCCTCTCTGGGGCCTGTCCGCCCTCCAGACGTTCCCTATCTGCAGGGCCTTAAAGGGGGTCGGGAGATTTGCCGCGTTATTGGAATAAAAGCGCACCAGGGGGACGGTCAGATCGTACCGCAGCCCGCCGTCCACCACTTCCTCCTCCGTGGACGCCGCCGCGACGTTCAGCTTCTCCCCGCGCTTTAAGATCTTAAAGATCAGCTTCTCATTGTCGCCGCCCTGCTTGCTCGTCAGATTCGCAATGTTTTCCACGCAGGGGGTCTCGATGGAAGTAAATCCAAACTTTCCGTAAGTCTCCTTGATCACCCCGATCACATAATCCCGGATACGCATCTCCTCGGGAAGAATATCCTTCATGCCCGTTACCGGCTTCTTGCTAAGCGCCATATCGTCTCACTCACTTTCCTCAGTCATTTTCATTCCTTAATCTTATAATTTTTTACACTTTCTGTCAACAAATAATTCACCAGTTCAGCCAGCCGCCGAATATGCGGAAAATCGTGCTTGCACGAGATTTTCCGCATACCCGGCGGCTGAGGGAGCGCCTTTTTATGAGCAAAGGTAGTCGCGAAGCGACGGAAAGCGCGTCAGCGCGACTTTGCGAATGGCGCGGGCGGAACTGGTTTTCCCCAGGGACGCACCCGCCTTTCCATGCGCAAAAGCAGCCCCGCAGCGATGGAAAGCAACCCAGGCGCGACTTTGCGAATGGCGCGGGCGGAACTGGTTTCCCCCAGGGACGCACCACCTAAAAAACCCGGCGCCGGACTGTCTTCACAATCCGGCGCCGGGCCGCTGTTCCTACCTGTTTTTCGCATGAAACCCAGGATCCGTTATCCCTCGATAGCGATATACTTCTTTTCTTCCACCTGCGGCTTCTGAGGATCCGCCTTCGGAATGGAGAGCTTCAGCACGCCGCTCTCATACTTTGCGTGGATGTCCTCCTGCTTCACGTCCTCCCCGACATAGAAGGATCTGCTCACGCTGCCGGAGTAGCGCTCCTGACGGATGAGCTTTCCGCTCTTTTCTTCCTTCTCTTCCTTGTCGAAGCCCTTTGCCGCGCTGATCACCAGACAGCCGTCCTTCAGCTCCAGCGAGAGCTCCTCTTTCTTGAATCCCGGCAGATCGACGTCCACCTCGTAGTGATCGTCGTGCTCTCTGACGTCCGTCTTCATCATATTTGCCGCATGACGTCCATACAGCTTCTTCTGGGCTTTCTGCATCGGTCTCTCGTCAACAGCGGGGAATCCGAAAAAGTCATCGAAAAAGTCATCAAACAAATTCTCTCCAAAAATACTAGGTACCATCATAAGTCATCGCTCCTTTCCCTTATTACAAAACTTACATAGTTACCGAAATTTTTCTTTTCCTCTCTTTCCTTCTCCTTTGTTCTAACTATGTTATATCACTGTTATTAGCACTTGTCAAGTGCGAGTGCTAATAATTTTTGTGTTTTTTCTGTGAACTTTTAATCGTAAATGCGTTTATTTTTATCAAGATACTGAATATTCAGCGTGATAAAGGCTTATTCCGCCTCATCTTGCTATGTTTCCCGGAAACTCTGCAATACTATTTTCCCTCAAAATTTCTGTTTCATTCCTTTTATTTATGATTATTTATGAAAAAATAAAGTCCTGATGTCCCTGCGGCTCATGCGGTCCGAATGGCCCTCCCGCGTACACTCCACCCGGACGATGTTCCACGCCTCGTCGAATGTCGCGATGATAGATACGTCCAGCAGCGTATCCGTCCGCGTATCCCGTACAAAAAGCTCCGTAGACACCGATACCGTCTTCTCCCGGTAGTTTCCCGCGATCTCCTGATTGATGTTATCCACGGTTCTGAGGGGTTCGTACCGCTCCGTAAACTCCCGGTAGTTTTCGATCCCCTGTTCCAGGACCTCTGCCGTCACCTGGGAAACACACAGCAGTTCATTCATATCCGCCGCCAGTTCCTCCACAGAAGATTCCTCCACAGAAGGAACCTTCCCGTAAGATCCTTCTATAAATGATTCCCCAAAAAAATCTTCCATAGGAGGTTCCTCCATAAAAGATCCTCCTGTAGAGGATTCCCCTATAAAAGATCCTCCCGCAGAGGATTCCCCCGCGAAAGCTTCCTCTGGAAGTTCCGCAGCTTCCTTGGCCAGCAGCTCCGTGACAAACGCGCAGAGATACCCGTCGGCCATGAGTTTCCAGGCCGCTTGGTCTTCGCTCATATCCCCGGAACCCTCGCAGAGGGCTTCATATCTCTCCTGGAGGTATGCCTGGTTCCGTCGCTCCTCCCTGTCCTGCAATTCCTCATAAAGCGCCTCCGTCCCGTAACCGATCAGGCCTATCGCCGCTGCCGCCACAATCCCCCAGAAGCACAGGACATTCAGCGCGTACCCGGCCTTTCTCCAAAAACCGGAGACGCCGGCCTTGCCCTTTTTCTCCCTCCGCCTGCGGACAAACCAGACGATCCAGAAGACCAGGCAGCCGATCAGCACGATCCCTCCGATCAAAAAGTTCTCAATAAAAAGCCCCAGCGCCCCAAACAGGACCCCTTCGAAGGAATACCAGTCATCCACGAAAAACAGCCGCAGAATGCAGGCCAGAAGGGGCAGCCCGTAATGAAAGCCTCCGTACGCTGCTAGAAAGGTCTTCTCTCTCGGGTTCTCCTTCATTCTCTTTTGCAGGAATATCCCGACTGCGATCCAAAGACAGGTTCCCATAAAGACGGCGATCCCGGGGACAGGCACCACCAGATACTCATATCCCACAAAAAAAGCGTAGGCCCCCAGAAAACTCCAGGCGGCCTGCAGCAAGGTAACAACAAAATCGATACGGTTCAGATAATCATGTAACTTTTTCATGGGACTCCCCCTCTCTTCGCAGCAGTGATTCCGTTTTGTTCTAAAACCATCTTACGCGAAGATCCCTTTTCGTTCCAGAGGGCATTTGTCACCATCTTTCGGGGGAGGCATGACATTTGTCACTTTTTCATTGACCAACTGTTTCATTCCACAGATGATCCGGCTGTCTTTTCAAACTTTTCAGTCTTTTCGGTTCTTCTAATTTTTCCGGTCTTTCCTGTCCTGTCAGGCTTTCCGGTCTTTCCTGTCCTGTCAGGCTTTCCGGTCTTTCCTGTCCTGTCAGGCTTGCCGGTCTTTCCTGTCCTTCCGTCCCTTCTCTCACACCGGCTTGCTGATGTTGTGATTTTCCAGGCGGGCGATGCCGTAGTCGATATCCACCTTTTTCCCGGCGTAATTCTGATGGAAGCTGGTGATGATCCGGTTCGCCACCATATCTCCGTTGGTGCGGTTCGCGTCCATGAGGATGACGATGATCTGCCTGCTGGAATATCTGGTGGAGATATCCGAGCGGCGCAGCAGCGTATAGATGGATTTCTCCAGCATATCCATGGCAAATTCCGTCTCCGCGGCGTCGGGCTGTTCGTTTTCGCTCTCGGTGATGGTAAAGAGAAGGGTCTGCACTTCGTTCTCGCTCCGGTCGATAAAGCGGCGGATGAAATTATAGACGTGATGGAAGCTGTCAAACTCCATCTGATACGCGCCCTTTCCGTTGTCCGCCCGGTTCATGAGGTCTTTTAAGTACTTGATATCCACGGTCTTGCCGCCGCGGCCGCTCTCCTCCGCAATCTTATCGCTGAAAAAGTGGTAGGAATTTTTGCCGTTCTGCTTGACGTAATAGAGGGCCTTGTCAGCGGCATTATAGAGCTTTGAAAATTCCAGCCCGTCCTCCGGCGCCTTGGCGATGCCGATGGACACCGAGGTGTCGGTCTCGTACCCGCACTCCTTGATTTTTGCGCAGATGTCGTCGATGATGTCCGCCGAACGGCTGCTCAGCTCCGCCTTTGTGGTCACGCCCTTTACGAACACCACAAACTCATCCCCGCCGATGCGGCACAGCACGTCGCCGTCCTCGGAAAAGGTCCGCAGCGTGTCCGCAAACATCTTCAGGGTCTTATCCCCGGCGATGTGTCCGTAATTGTCGTTGATCAGCTTGAAATTGTCCATGTCGATCATCAGCAGCGCGCCCATGGTTCCGCACTCCAGCAAACTGTTTACCACGCCCTCCGTGTACTCCCTGTTCCACAGGCCGGTGAGTACGTCCCGGTAGGACTTGCTCTTGATGTCGGAGACCTCCTGGATCTTCTGCTCCAGCCTGTCCGCCAGACTGCGGCGCAGTTCCTCCAGCTCCAGGATCCTGGCGATCCGGGAGAGCATGACGATGGGGACGAAGGGCTTTGCGATAAAGTCGATCGCACCCTCCTTAAAGCAGCGGGACTCCGTCTCGGAATCGTTGTCCCCTGTGAGGAAGATCACCGGAATATTTTTGCAGTGCTCGATCTGGCGCAGCTTTCTCATGACTTCAAAGCCGTCCATCTCCGGCATATTGATGTCCAGGAGGATGATGTCGCACTCCCCGTTTTCCAGGTAGGACAGGGCCTGCGTCCCCTTTTTCACGAGCACGGTCTTATACTCGCCGCTTAAAACCTCCCGGGTCGTCGCAAGGTTCATATTGTCGTCGTCAACCACCAGTATCGTTTTCATTTGAAGGTACCTCTCTTCCTCAGTCTACTTTTTTCTGCAGCGGCGATATCTGACACCGCCTCTATTTCCTCATAAAGAGCAGTCCAAAGCTCTCCGGCCCGCAGTTGGACGAAATGGCCGGGGATGCCTTCTGATAGATGACCTCGTCAAACTGGACCCTTTCCCGTGCCAGGTCCGCGATATGATCCAGTTCCTCCGGTTTTAAGCCCGCGTGGGTGATAAAGAGCAGCCTCTTATCGATCCCCAGGGGAGACTTCAGCACGGAACGGATATAGTTGCTCCATATCGTCTCCCGGTTCCCCATGCGGATCGCGCCCACCGTCATGCTGCTCTTCTTCAGCACGATGACGGGATGCAGCATGCAGGCCTCGCAGATCGCGCTGATCTTCCCCGAAATCCTGCCGGAGCGGGCAAGATACTCCGTGCTGCCCATGATAAAGCTGGTTTCCGTCCGGGTCTTCATGCGGTCGATCTCCGACAGGATATCCGGCACGGCCATCCCTGACGCCGCGTGCTGGGCGGCGCGGAGCGCGATCAGCCCCATGCCGCTGGAAAGGTGCCCGGAATCCACCACCGTGACGTTGTCAAAGGCCGCGGAGGCCTCCAGAGCCTTTTCATAACCCTTGCTGGCGTTCTTTGCCATCGCTATATGAATGATATGCTGCGCCTTCGTGAGCTGTTCCGCGAAAAACGCCTCGTACTCCTCCACCCTCGGTTCCTCAGAGCGGACCTGCTTCTCCTTCCCGGAGAGATACGAGATGATCCCGTCCGTCTCGATCTCCACGCCGTCCAGGAAGTCGCCCCCTTCCGTCCGGACGTGATAGGGAAGCACGGCGATCTGGTACTTCTCCGCGAGCTGCCGGGGAAGATCGCTGACGCTGTCCGTGGTGATCAGGATCAGCTGCTTTTGCCGGTGCTCCATCACAGGCCCCACGACCACGTCGTTAAAGCCCGCGTCGCCCGTCATTTTTACAAGTTCCCGGGGCAGATGCCGCAGGACCTCCGTCTCCAGCTGAATCCCGCTCACCGGCTTCAGGAGATACCCGTCAAAGCCCTCCCGCCTGTAAAGCGCCTGGTTGTCCCCGCCGGTGTTTGCGGTCAGGGCGACCACCGGCGTCTCCTGGTTCAGGCCGCCCGCCTGGGAGCGGATCCTGTGCAGGCACTCGATCCCGTCCATGACGGGCATCAGGTGATCCATGAAGATCACGTCGTACTTCTTCTGCTCCGTCTTTTCCAGACATTCCTGGCCGCTGGAGGCCGTCTCCACCGCGACCTTCGTATCCTTCAAAAGCTTTCCCGCCACCATCAGGTTCGTGTCGTTGTCGTCTACGACGAGAACGCTGGCCTGGGGGGCCTCAAACAGCGCGCGGTAGTGCTCCCTCGCGCCAATGCTGTGCCTCTTCTCCAGATTCAGTTCACCCAGCTTCGCCTCTCCGGCGATCCGCTGGGGAATCGTCACCACAAAGGTGGAGCCCTTTGTATAAACGCTGTTTACCTCCACGTCGCCGCCCATGAGGGTCACGAGCTGCTTTACGATGGAAAGCCCCAGGCCGGTGCCTTCGATATAGCGGTTCTTCTCCTCGTCCACCCGCTGAAAGGCGCTATAGAGATGAGGAATGCTCTCCTTCTTGATCCCCATGCCAGTGTCCGTGACAGAGTAGGCCACGCGGATCCTGTCCCCCTCGACGCCCCGGCTGTGGACCGCCAGGGTGACGGAGCCTTCCGACGTATATTTCACCGCGTTGTTCAGCAGATTGATGAGGATCTGCTTGACGCGCACCTCGTCCCCATAGAGTCTGGCGGGAATGCTCTCCTCCAGATTGACGTGGAACTCCAGCCCTTTTTCCTTTGCCTTGATCCAGATCATGTTGACGATGTCGGAGAGCATCGCCCCCACGTCATAAGTCACCGGCACGATGTCCATCTTTCCCGACTCGATCTTCGACATGTCCAGGATGTCGTTGATCAGGGACAGCAGCATCTTGCTGGCGCTCTGAATGTTCCGGGCGTCCTCCGCCACCTCCTGGGAGACGTCCTCCCGCAGGATCATCTCGTTCAAACCGATGATGGTATTGATGGGGGTCCGGATCTCATGGCTCATGCTGGAGAAGAACCGGCTCTGGGCCTTGTTCATCTCTTCGATCTGCTTCTTCTGTTTCCGGGTCATCTCGTTCTCGCTGCGGTACACGGCGTTCTGGAAAAGAAGCATGCTGCAGGTCACCGCCGTGACGATGGTCAGCGTCGCCAGGGAATCGATATAGGCCATTTCCGGCGTGTGCTGCACGATCAGTCCCGGGTAGAAATAAGCCACGTAGTAGCACACCAGAAAGACGATATACCCGCCCGCCATCAGAAAATATTTGGACTTCCCCTCCACCACGATGGTGGCCAATACAAAGCCCAGGATGAACCAGATCGGGCCACCGCCATAGATGCCGCCCGCAGTCAGAAAATTAAAGGGCAGCACCACATACAGGGCGATCGCCGAGACGATGACCGCCCCCGTCTGTATCCTGTGCTTTCGTATCGTGACGACCACCAGCACGCCGAGAAGCACAAACGCCGCTGCCATGGCCGCAAGGTTCATCAGGCTCTCTCCGGAAAAAATGCCCACCAGGATCCCCAGCGTCAGCCCGATCATGCCGATCGTCGTGATCAACCGGAAAAGGCGCTCCTGCAGCGAATCGCTGTAATCTCCCAAAATTCCCCGAAGGATCTTTTTCAGCCACATCACGCCTCACCGCCTTTCAGGCGCTCCGCCAGAGCGGAAGTCTTTTCCGCCGCCGCCTCATATTCAAAATCTTCCACGTCCCGCTTGATCGTTTCCAGCATCTTCCTGACGGATCTTCCCTCCAGGACCGTGTTCTCCAGATCCGCGATCAGCTTCTGGGCGCGGTCCGCCTCAAACGCCTCAAAACAGCCGCCCAGCTCCGTCTGATATCCCAGAAGCTCCTCCCGGGAAATCTCGGTGCCTCCGGCTTCTCCCTCCGGCTCCGCGCCGTCGGTTCCCCCGACAGCTTCCCGGATCTTTTCGGCAATTTTCCGGTATTCTTCCAATAGTTCCCTGTGGTGAGCCTCTATATAGGCCCTATCGTTCTCTTTCGCGGCGCTCTCCAGATCCTTTGCCATCTGGGAGAGCGCGTCCGCCCCCATCATCCGGGAAGTGCTCTTTAAGGAGTGCACCTGGATGCGGTAATTGTCGTAATCCCCGTTCCCGTAAAATCCCTCGATATCCTCCGCCTTATGCGGGGCGTCCGCCACAAATTTTTCGAGGAGCTGCAGATAGAAATTCCAGTCGTTCCGGCAGTAACTCAGGGCCTCGGCCGTGTTGATCCCGGCCTCCTCCAGGCGCGCCGCCTCGCCGGGAGCGTTTTGAACCGTCCCGGAAACCTTCCCCTCCCGGGGCGTGCCCTCTTCTTTCCGGGCGTCCTGTTTCAGGGCCGGCTTGCTTTCGGCTCCCCGGCCGTCCGTCCCCGCCGCATCCTCACCCAACTGTCCGGAAGCTGCAGTCCCCTGTTCTAGGGGCTGGAAGGAAATTTTCGACTTCGGAAGCACCTTTTTCAGGACCCGCTCCAGCTCCTGCTCCTCCACGGGCTTCGGCAGGAACTCGTCAAACCCCTCCTTTAAGAACATTTCCCGGGCGTTGCTCACGGCGTTGGCGGTAAAGGCGATCACGGTCATTTCCCCCGCCTCGGATTTCATCCTCCGAAGATGCCGCAGCGTCTCCACCCCGTCCATCCCCGGCATCATGTGATCCAGGAAGATCAGGTCAAAATTATCCTTCTCGCAGATAGAAAGCGCCTCCATGCCGCTCCCCGCGGTCTGCACCTTCATCTGGTAATCCTTCAGGATTCCTTCCGCAACCATGCGGTTCATGGGCTCGTCGTCCACAACCAATACCTTGACGTCCGGGCAGATCATCTTTCCTTCCTGCGCCGCGTCTTCCTCCTTCACGGTGGAATTCAGAAGATTCACCACGGGGAAGCAGTAAAACGGCTTGCGCAGGATCTTGACCCTGCTGCCGCTTACCGGGGAATAATTTCCGTCCGCGACCACAACCACCTGTATCTCCGGATCCAGATTTTCGAAATAATCCGGGTTCGCTTCGTACTCCTCTTTTGCCAGGAAGACGTGCGTGAGCCGGTACATGGACACCAGCTTCTCCATCCCTTCCATCTGAAACACCCTGTGGACGGAGATGTCGAGTCCCTGGGCGATATGGGTGATCATCTCGTCATAGAACTTCCTCACCTCCGGGCTCCGATACTTCTCAGGCATCAGATAGCAGGCAAGGCAGAGCTCCGAGGGATTATCCACTTTCATTCCCGGCGCGTCGTCCCCGATCTTCTGGGGGATGCTGACGGTCACCGTAGTGCCACCGTCCGGGCTGCTCTCCAAATGCACGAAGCCCTCCATCGCCGACGCCATGCCGTACACGATGGGAAGGCCCAGGCCCAGGCCTCCCGCCCTGCGGTCCCGGCCCCTGCTGGACTGATAAAACTTTTCTGTAATTTTGGACAGACTCTCCGCGTCCATCCCGATGCCGGTGTCCTTCACCTGAATGCACAGGTTGATCCCGTATTCTTTCGGCAGGGCGTACAGGCGGACGTAAATCCCGCCCTCCTCCGTAAACTTCACCGCGTTGTCCAATAGATGCCGGAGAATCTTCTTGATCTTTCGGCTGTCTCCGATCAGGACGGCGGGTATCTTCGCCTCCACGTCAAAGATCAGCTCCAGATTTTCCTTCCCGTCCAGGATCGTCCCCTCGGCGAGCAGGTCGTTGATCAGCGAGGAGAGCATGTAGGGTTCCTCCTCCGCAAGCATCTTCCCCGTCCCCAGCTCCGTATAATCCAGAATATCTTCTATCTGCCGGAAAAGCCGGTACCCCGCCTTTTGAATGGAGAGAAGATTTTCTCGTTTCCCTCCGTCCGTCTCGTTTTTTAACATCATGGCGGTAAAGCCCGTCACGGCGTTTATGGGCGTGCGGAGCTCATGGGAGACGTTCGTCAGAAAGTCCTCCGTCCTCTGATTTTCCTCCTCCAGCTCCGCGATCCTGTCCTGTACTCCCTTCCTGTCGCTGAGCCGCCTTTCTTTTAAGAGCTTTACAAGGCAGACGGACAGGCATAGGAAGACGCCCCCGGATACCAGACGGAGTACGGAGAGCGCGTCCCATTCCGAACGGGTCCCGGACGCCAGAAGCAGGTTTGCCGTCAGCGTCCCGAGATACACCAGGGCGCAGAGGCGGATCAGATTGTACTCCTCAACTGCAAAGTACAAAAGGATGATCCCGATCATCAGCGGTGCCAGGGAATAGATGCTGGCCGCGTGGAGGCCGTGGTACACATACCCGTGCATCCCCAGGGCAAAATACAGCCACTTCTCCAGGTTCCCCGAAGTCTTTCCCAGGACGTGTACGAGCCAGCAGATCAAAAGCTCCGCCGCCAGCTGCACCACCATGCCGCCTTCCCAGCCCAGGAGCAGGATCTCCGCCGCCAGCGCCGCCGCGAGGAACGTGTAACATATTAACATTGCGAGATATGAAGTCTTGTTCTTTTCCTGTCTGCGCATAGAATCCCCGCTTATTTCTCTCTCATATCGTAATCCGTGTCCGCGTCGATCAGCTTCAGCATGATGTCCGCGAACGCGGGATCAAACTGCGTCCCCTTCCCCCGTTCCATCTCGGCCCTCACCTGCTTCTGCGGGATCACGTCCCTGTACGCCCTCTTGGAACTCATGGCGTCGTAGGCGTCCGCCACCGCGATGATCCGGGCCTCCACGGGGATCTCTTCTCCCGCAAGGCCGCTTGGATATCCCTTGCCGTCATACCGCTCGTGATGATATCTGGCCCCCATCACCAGCTTCGGGAATTCCGTGATCTCCTTCAGGATATTTTCCCCCAGGACGGGGTGGGTCTTGATCACGGCGTACTCCTCGTCGGTGAGCCTGGCCGGCTTGTTGATGATGGCGTCGGGAATCCCGATCTTTCCCACGTCGTGCAACAGGCCGATCAGATAGATCTCGTCCTGCATTTCCTGGGAAAACCCGGCCATCCTGGCGATCTTGCGGGAATAGTCCGCCACTCTAGCGGAATGTCCGTTGGTGTAGGTGTCCTTGGCGTCGATAGCGCCGGAGAGGGCCATCACAATGTGCACGGAAAGGCTTTCCAGCTTCCGGTGCTGCATCGTAATTTCCTTTGTCTTCTCCTCCACCTCTTGGGCCAGGTTCGCCTGCAGCCGGGTCAGCTCCACGATATGCCTGATGCGGATCAGAAGCACCTCCGGCATAAAAGGCTTTTTAATAAAGTCCATGGCCCCGGCCTTCAGCCCCCGGGTCTCCGTCTCGCTGTCGTCGTCCGCCGTCAGGAAAATCACGGGAATATCCGCGGTCCTCTCGTCGCCGTGTATGACCTCAAAAGTCTCAAACCCGCTCATGCCGGGCATATAGACGTCCAGAAGGATCAGGTCCGGGCGGTTCGTCTGCAAGAATTTGATGGCGGAAGCGCCGGATTTCACGCTGCTCACCCGCATCCCTTCCGCGCCGAGTATATTGTTTGCCATTGTGAGATTAGAAATATCGTCGTCTACGACAAGGATCCAGTAATCCATCATCTGATGCACTCCTCTTTGCCATTTTGGATCTTACTCCCCAAAAATAAAGCGTGCGCGCCCCAAAAGACACAGTTCCCATAAAACGGTATCATCATAGCAAATAATTGCCGTCTTGCCTAGTACCTTTTCCGTCATTTCAGCCGATTCCGGCCCCCGATTCCGCTTTTTTCAGACCTCTTCGCCCCATCTTGCTGGTGGGATCCTCCGGTCCAAGAGCCCCAAATCCCGCTTTTCAGATCTTTGCGCCCCTTCTTTGCAGGTACTGCCTCATCACCGGCCGGATCGGCGGGGAGATTTCCTCCATGCTCGGAACGTCCTCCAGCCGGAAAAACCGCAGTTCCTCCTGCTCTTCCTCCTGCCTTCTCAGTTCCCCGTGATATTTTCGGCAGAGATAGATGATCTCCACGTTGTAGACTTCATCCCCGTTGGGATAGACATAATGCGCCTCCGGCCCGGAATTTACCATGAAAAATTCCAGCTCCTCCGCGACCAGCCCCGTCTCCTCCAGCAGCTCCCGCCTGGCGCACTCCTCCACCGTCTCCTGCAGTTCCACAGACCCGCCGGCGTAACCCCACATGTGGTTGTCGGTCCTGCGCCCTAAGAGGACCTCGCCCCTCTCGTTCTCCAGGATCACGCTGCCCGCGCACTGCAAAAGCGGCGCGTGCCCCACATATTTTCTCAGATCCATGATGTAGTTTCCCATGTCCCTCTTCCTCCTGTTTCCGATCCGGCCAGTGGCATCCCGTCCGGCCGGTTCCGGCCGCGTCCCTCTCAGCCCCGCCGCTTCCGGTTTTGACGCCCTTGGCCCGGGAAACGGCCGCCTAGGGCTCTCGGCTTTCCTCCCGCTTTTCCCTGCGCTTTGCGAGAAAATTCCAGAGCAGCGTCGCGAGCCAGCCCGTGAGCATCCCCAGGACGATCCCTGCCAGCACGTCCGTGGGATAATGGACATACAGGTACAGTCTGGAAAACCCGATCAGCAGGGCAAAGACGCAGACGGGGATCCACAGCCTGCTCTTTTGGAAAAACAAAGCCCCCACGATGGCGAAGGAAGCCCCGGTATGCCCGGAGGGGAAGGAAAAGTCCCTGGGTGCCTTCACGAGAAGGGTAACGGCGGCGTTGACCACATAGGGCCTGGTCCTGGCCGCCAGGGGCTTCAACATTAAATTACACAGCAGCGCTTCCAGGAGAAGGCTCAGGGACATCACGGCCCCCAGCTTCCTGGTCTTCGGAAAGAGCAGCATCAAAAGGCAGACCGCGATCCAGAAGATGCCCCCGTCCCCAAAGCGCGTGATAAAAACCATCACAGGATCCAGAAACGGTGCCGTCAAATGCTCCTGGATAAAATCCAATATACCGACCTCAAAGACATTCATCCATTTTTCCTCCATAAAAATAAAAAATGCAGTATCTTTTTCCATGATACTACATTTTTCATCCTTTACAAGCAATTTTTTTAAGGGAACGCCATAAAAAAAGATCCGGCAGTCAGTCTGCCGGACCCTCCTCAGGTATCATCTCCGTGTTTATGGAACAGAGCGCCTCCACCAGTTCCCTCGCCAGCTTTTCCTGGTACTCTTCATCCAGAAGCATGGCCCTTTCCTCATCGTTGGTCAGGTACCCGATTTCCACCAGGACCGCCTGACAATCTGTATTTCGAAGCACCGAATAATCTTCCGCTCTGGCGCTCCTCGTCTCGATCTCCCCGCTCTCCTTCAGCTTTTCGCATAGGCTTTCCGCCAATTCCTTCCCGCTGTCCGACTCAGGGTGATAATAACACTCCAACCCCTTCACTCGCTTGTCCTCGGCAAAGGAATTACAGTGGATGCTGACAAAAAGGGACGCTCCCTGGTCATTCGCGATCACCGCCCGATCTGTCAGCTTTACAAAGCTGTCACTGTCCCGGGTAAGGAAAGTCTCAACTCCCTTTTCCCGCAAGAGCTCATCCATCTTTAGAACGACCGCCAGATTGATGTCCTTTTCTTTCGCTTTATCCTTGGCAGTTCCCTCGTCCTTTCCCCCGTGCCCCGCGTCCAGAACCACCAAATATTTCGGGGGTTCCTCCGGCACGGCGGAATCCTGTCCGTTCATTACCTCTCCGGAAATATCCTCCCCCTGCAGTTCCCCTTCAACCGATCCTTCCGTCTGCAGGTTCGAGGCGTTTGCCTCCGTATCTTTTGAAAAAAGATGTTCTGCAACATACAAAATCCCGCAAATGATCAGCGTCAAAATCAGTACCGCCACCACACAGACCGCCCCGCGGAGCGCGTAAGCTATCATCTTCCTTTTTCGCCGGTTATATCCCCTTCTTTCATAATACCTCTTGTCGTAAAGATCCCCTCTCCTCATTTTGCTCATTGGTACACCCGCCATATTCTATTTATTTTTTCTATAACTGTTTATTCGCCTCTTTACAGGACTTCCTCCGGCATCTGCCGCTCTCTCCGGTTGACTGGCATTTTCTCTGTTTCCCAGTCAGCGGGCCACGATGTCGGCCCATTCTCTCCAGTGGATTTTCTCTGCCAATCCCGCGTCTTGCTCTACCGTATCACCGCGATGTATCGGAATTGTATCCATCCTTTTCCTTCTGCGAAACGCTTTCCTCTCGCCTTGCTAAATTAAGATTATTCTCATCTGCACCGCCTGTCAACCTTTCTTAACTCGATTTAAGAAACTTTAGAAAATCTTATAATCTTGTCATGTTTTCGAAATAAAGCATTCAAATTTTCATAAATATTTTGAGATATTTTCTTCATATAATTTGTTTGACGCATTTTTGCGAATGATTTAGCTGTGTTTTAAACAATGTTTCAGACAATGAAATTTTTTCCTTTACAATTTGCTACTTCTGTGCTATCATCAACCTATCTTATCTGTGGCCCAAGGGCCGTCAGACCTACGGCAATTTCGCCGTGTCTTCCTAACAATAAGAAACGAAAATCGCTGTAACATGAGACAAAGGGAACAGTCTGGCTATGGGTGTGCTTTGCCATCGTACCCGGTTCGCGCTTCCCAGGACACGCATTCCTTTGGTGCATGCAGGAATGCGTTACCGTCAT
>CANQEV010000005.1 GCA_947595925.1 uncultured Acetatifactor sp.
TTATTCACCCGGTATGCTTTCCCATCTGCTGAGTCTATATAATAAAGGTAGTCTCCGACAGCGCTCATGCTATATGGCATAACGCCGGGAATAAGTCCCGTAAACTCCGTAAAGCTTACGTATATAACACCATTCTCATCGGCTATATAACTGCCGCCCGATTTATACTTAGCTACCATATTTTGATTCTTGATATCGGCAACATTCTCCCCCAGGATCTCCACGTTAACCGCAGAAAAGGGCGTCGGTGTGGGTGTGGGCGTAGGGGTCGGCGTAGGCGTAGGGGTCGGCGTAGGCGTCGGTGTTGGCGTAGGCGTCGGGGTAGGGGTAGGAGTCGGTGTAGGCGTTTCGTTCGACGCACCGGCATTTGCCATTGTCCGGTCTTTGTCACCGTCCCTTCCTGCGACCCCTCCCACGATTGCCACTATCACGATGAGCAATACCGCAACTCCCGCGATCACTGCCGCCAGAATGGTCTTGTTGTTCCGTTTCGGAGCCGCGGCGGGCTGACTCGCCTCCTGCTGATCCGGCGCAGACTGCGTCTGGTCCGGCGTCGGCTGCGGAGATTGCTGCTCCTCCGTGCCGGCGAGCAGCGCGTTCTTAAACTCCTCCATGGTCTGGAACCGGTCCTGGGGCTGGACGCTCAGAGCCTTTAAGATGGCGTCCTCTTTCTGTTTCGGGATCTGTACCCCCAGACTGCTGGGCGGGATCAGGTCGTCCTCCTCCAGGCGGTCGATGGAATCGGGGGGCCGTTTCCCCGTGATGGCAAAGTAGAAGCTGGCCCCCACCGTATAGACGTCCGTAAAGGGGCCCTGCCTGCCATGCCGGGTGTACTGCTCCTTGGGCGCAAATCCGTGCTTCAGCACCACGTCCAGGCTGCGGCTCTTGTCGCCGAGACTGTACCTCGCCGCGCCGAAGTCCAGAAGCTTCACCGTTCCGTCGCTGGTGATGTAGATATTGTCAGGCGTCACGTCCCGGTGGACGATCCCCTTGCTGTGGACCAGCGTCAGCGCGTCAATGATGTGGATCAACACTCTCTCCGCGTCTTCATAACTGATCTTTCCGCCATTTTGCTTGATGTACTCGTCAAAGCTGATGCCTTCCACGAAGTCCATCACAAAATAAGCGGTTCCGTTTTCCTCAAAATAACTATGGATCTTTACGATGTTTTCGCTGCCGATGAAGGCGGCCAGCGTCTCGGCCTCCTGCAGGAAGCACATTTTGCCGTACTGAAAACTTTCCGTGCGTTCCCCAGGGTAGGAACTGACGGTATTCTGCGTCCGGGTGGCAAGCGTATCCGGGAAAAACTCCTTCACGGCCACCTTCTCGCCCGTCTTATGATCTTCCGCCATGTACGTTATGCCGAAGCCGCCCTGTCCCAGCACCTTCTGTATGACATACTGTCCTGCCAAAACGCTTCCCGGTTGAAGTGCCCAAGGGAACTGCTCATCCATATTTTTCTGTCCTTTCTAAATATAATGCATATAGGTTTTTGCATCGAATTGCGCATTTAAGACATATTACGACACAATACAACATTTTTTTCATTTTACCCCCCCGACCCTTTTGTCAACTAAATTTTGACATTCCGGTCAATTTGCGGAAAGTCCTCTTTTTGCCGCTCCTTCGGCACAAAAAAAACGTTCGCTCTTTTTTGAAAGAGCGAACGTTTTTTTCACGAATATGGAAATCCCTTTCGGGCCTTATCAATAATAGTACTTGCTCCAGTTTGCAATGATGTTCCCGGCCTCGTCCAGGCTGACGCCGGTGATCTCATGAAGCTCCTGCGCCGCAAAAGCCTTTTCCTGGCTGTTGATGCACTGGTTCACATGGTTGAACGTAGACTTCGGATAAGTGACTCCGTTGATCACCACATAAGCCTGATCCGCTGCCTTCTTGTCCTTCTTATTATCCCTGACAATGCCGATCACCAAAAGGAGGATGCCAACAGCCAGCACTGCCGCGCCGATCAGCATCATGGTGAACTCCGCCGAAGGCTTCGCAACGTTTTCAATATACAGGGGAAGGGCGTAGGTTTTCATCTCCTCCTCGTTCTCAAACCACTCCATGTCTTCGAACCACTCATAGAAGTATTTCTTTTCCTCGTTGTTCATCTTACTCAGCAGTCCGGTGAGTTTGGCCGTCTTCGAACCCATATCGCTCGAATATCCCGTGATATAGTCATAAGTAATATCGGAGATTTCGTCGTAGGTGTAAGACTGTGCCTCGGTCACCTTTGCGCCGATGTAATACATTTCATCTCCGTTGTAGGCCGGAATGATATAGTAAAAATCCTTGCCCGTCTCCGCGCCGTTTTCCGTGGTCGTCTCAGATGCAAAACAGTCAAAGACCGCATAGACCTCCGTCTCCACCAAATCAAATGTACCGATGTCGCTGACGTTCGTCTCATCCGCGTACAGATCCACATGGGGCCGCATATACGCAATCCCCATCCTGAATGACAATATCAAAAACAGTGCCCCGATCACCGCCACCACTCCGCCGGCTTTCTTCATCTCTTTTTTCCTCCCTCATTGGTTTTGTTTAAGTTTGATCCCGCTTTATTTTTTCGAATATTCCTTATACTGGGGCAGATAGGACTTCAGCTTCTCGAACTCCTGCTCCTGATATACGCACAGGGGCCGGTCTGATTTTTCCACGCCGCTGCTGACGATGACGGGATTGGTATTGACAGTCAAAAGATCTCCCGCAATGGTAAATTTCATCGTAACGGACTTTTTCTTATCAGAATAGGAAAACTTTGTAGCGCTCCAGTCTATGGGAAGCTGGTTCCGCACATAAAGCTTCCCTTCCTTTTTAATAAAGGAGTTCACAATCATCTGCGCCGAGGTAAAGGCCAGGATGTAGGGAAAATAATAATAAGTAGTCGTTCTTCCGTGCTGCGTCGTCTTTGTAAAATATCCAACCATGTATGTATAGTCCGGATAGGTTTCTCCCATGACCTGGGACATGAGATCCAGCATGGCGCGCTTATCTTCCCCGGTTTCCTTCTGCTTGTTCATGTATTGCTTCTGCTTAATCTTGGAATAGATCACGGCCACTATGCACACGACGATCAACGCAATCCCAATGATTCCCCATACAGCATCACTCATTTTTTCATCCTCCGCGAGATATTTTTTGGTGTTTCTCTTAAAAACAAGGGGCATTGAATCCTCAACGCCCCTTCATTTCCGGTAGTAAAAACGGAGAAAGAGGGATTTGAACCCTCGCGCCGGTTGCCCGACCTACACCCTTAGCAGGGGCGCCTCTTCGGCCTCTTGAGTATTTCTCCTCATCCGAACTTCATCTCTACCAATATGCACCTCGCGCTGCATTCACAGTGCATATATGATTATACATAAGGATCCACCGTTTGTCAATCACTAATATTTTCCAACAGCACCAGCTCAGCCAGCCGCCAAAATTGGTGAAAAATCGTGCTCGCACGAATTTTTCACCAATTTTGGCGGCTGAGGGAGCGCCATTTGATGAGCAAAGATAGTCGCGAAGCGACGGAGAGCGCCAAAGGCGCGGCTTTGCGAATGGCGCGGGCTGAGCTGGTGACTCGGCCCAGCACAGGGAGCGCCCCTCACCCCTCTCTGTTGTACGCCCGGATCGCCGTCTCATAGAGATCATTCCCCTGGCAGTCGTTCACCACGATCACCGGGAAATTCTCCACCTCCAGCCTGCGTATCGCCTCCGTGCCGAGGTCGTCGTAGGCGATCACCTCCGACTTTACGATCGCTTTGGAGAGCAGTGCGCCCGCGCCGCCCACGGCGGCAAAATAAACCGCCCCGTTCCGCACGATGGCGTCCTTCACCGCCTGGGAGCGCTTTCCCTTTCCGATCATGCCCTTCAGCCCGAGATCCAGCAGCGCAGGAGCATACTTGTCCATCCGGCTTGCGGTGGTGGGACCTGCCGAGCCGATGGGACGGCCCTCCCTGGCGGGGGAAGGCCCCATATAATAGATCACATTGTTTTTCATGTCGACAGGAAGCTTTCCGCCCGCCTCCAAAGTCTCCTGCATCCTCTTGTGGGCGGCGTCCCGGGCGGTATAGATCGTCCCGGTGAGATAGACGTAATCGCCGGCCCGAAGCGAGCGGGCGTCCTCGTCGCTGAGCGGCACGCTGATATACTTGTCCATGACAGTCTCCTTTTTCTACAATTCCCTGGTGGAATGGCGGTTCACATGACAGCAGATGTTCACCGCCACGGGCAGTCCCGCGATATGCGTGGGATACGTCTCGATATTCACCGCAAGGGCGGTGACGCTTCCCCCCAGGCCGCCCGGTCCGATGCCGGAGGCATTGATCTTCGCGAGAAGCTCTTCTTCCATCTCCCTCACATACGGCGTCTCCGAGCGCTGATCCACAGGCCGGGTCAGCGCGTGTTTCGCCATCAGGGCGCACTTTTCAAACGTGCCGCCAATGCCTACGCCCACCACCATGGGAGGGCAGGCGTTGGGCCCGGCGTCCTTCACCGCGGTGAGGATCGCGTTCTTTACGCCCTCTATCCCGTCCGCGGGCTTCAGCATGAACACCCGGCTCATGTTTTCGCTTCCGAACCCCTTCGGGGCCACCGTGATCTTTACCTGATCCCCGGGAACGATGCGGCAGTGAAGGACCGCGGGGGTATTGTCCCCGGTATTCTCCCGCTGGATGGGGTCTTTCACCACGGACTTTCTCAAAAATCCTTCCTGATACCCCTGGCGGACGCCCTCATTGACCGCCGCCTCCAAATCCCCGCCGACGAAGTGCACCTCCTGCCCTGCCTCCAGGAAGATCACCGCCATCCCGGTGTCCTGGCAGATAGGGATCATGTCTTCCCCGGCGATCTTTCTGTTCTCCTGGAGCTGTTCCAGGATCTGCCGTCCCAGGGGAGACTCCTCCTGCTCTGCGGCCCGGTCCAGCACCTTCTCCATATCCTCCGACAGGAAATGGTTTGCCTCGATGCACATCTCTTTTATGTTCTTCGTGATCTCACTGACATCTATCGTTCTCATATTTCCAAAATCTATCCTCTCCCTGCCCTCTTATTCGTATTTGATGTCGTCGAATACGACGGGGATCCTCTTCTGAAATTCCTCTAAGATCGCGCAGGCCACCTCGCGCATCTGGGGATGGGATCTGTGGGAGGTCCTGAGCTGGAAGAAATGCCTCCACTCCCGCAGGTTCATGGTGACGATGATCTCGGTCTTTAAGCTGTTTGGCAGGATGCTGCGGGCTTCCTGGGGCTTCGCGCCCCTCTCCATCAGATAGTTATAGGCGTCCTCGATCTTCTGCATCGTCTCTTTCCAGCACTTGTATTCCTCGCTGTCCTCCGCCCAGAACAGGGGCTTGATAAAGGTCAGCTCGCTGCCAAACTTCTCGTTGGCGTAATTGCAGTACCTTGTGCTCTCCTGGCTGTAGCTGGCGATGCGGTGGCGGACGATCTCATGGGTCACGCCCCGGTCGCAGATGATCCGGACGGAGATCTTCTCATGTTCCAGGACGGAGCCATGTCCGCTCTGAATGATATTCGTTATAAATTTCGCCGCAGAGTCCTCCGTGATCCGAGCCTCGCTCTTATAGCAGACCCGGCCGATCCTCTCAATCTTTTTCAGCATTTCCTCCCCGTTGATCTCATCCAAGATCTCAAACGATGGTGCAATGATCCTCATATTCGTCCTCCTGTGTGTCATCTCATTTCAGTGTCATTTCATTTCACAGTGTCATTTCGGTTTCCAACTGTTTTACCCCCGGATCTTCGCGTAAACCCGGTCCAGTTCCTCCGCCTCGGGCTGGGTGGGATTCCAGAGGATCTTCTGCCCGTCGCCCTGGTATCTGGGGATGACGTGCAGATGGAAGTGCATCACGGTCTGGCCCGCCGTCTCCCCATTGTTCTGTACCAGGTTCAGTCCGTCCCAGCCCAGCTTTTCCTGCAACTGTGCCGCGATCTTCTGCGCCACGGGAAGAACCTTCGCCGCGGTATCCTCCGGCAGTTCCAGAAGGTTCGCCGCGTGTGCCTTCGGCAGGATCAAAGTGTGCCCCTGGGTTGCGGGGCCCAGGTCCAGGATCGCCCTGAAATCCTCGTCTTCATAGACGGTCCGGGAGGGAATCTCCCCGTTTGCGATCTTACAAAAAATACAATTATCCTGTGTCATGTTTCCTCGTCCTCCTCCGACTCTTTCATAAAATAAATCCAGCGTTTTGTCAGGCACTTGCTGTTATTCTTTATTTGTCCCTTGAAAAGGGAAAGATCTGATCCAGCGTGCGCATGGCGGTGAAATCCCCTTTTGTGCGGGCACCGCTCATGAACGCTCTCTGAAAGGCCATCCTCCCGTTTACGATCTCCTCCATCATCCCTCTCGTGAGCTGCATTTCCACGTCCGTCTTCTCCGCGCTGCCGTAAAAGATCTCCAGCTTCGGGCCCTTGACGTCAATGATCAGCTTTTTGGGCTTTTCCGCAATATCCAGGCAGATGACCGCCGAAAATCCCGGGGTGGGCCGGAACGCCTTCTTAAACTGCGCCAGATACTCTTCCTCGTCCTCCGCGCCTTCGTTTTTCAGCTTGTCCCGAAACAGGTTCGCAAGCTCCTGGATGTCTTCCTTCTGACGCTGCACAAAATTATCGTCCGACACATATTTTGAGAGCTGTTCCGTCTCCTGGGGAGTCAGGTCCGTCCCCTGATGGACGGCAACCTTCTGGCCTACCGCGCGGTTGCTGGCCGGGAAACTGACCGGCTTCTGATTCACCGTCCGATACAGGTTCTCCGCCTTTTTTTCGATCAGACCCACATACTGGTCATTCAGCTCCAGTTCCGCCGGTTTCTCGATATAGCCGCAGATGCCGCTGCAGGGCAGTCCGCCCAGGATCTCCCAGGCCGTGGCCAGATTCAGCTTGGCCTCCCGCTCCCCGTAAGCGGTGGACATGACCACGGGGCACATGTAGATCCGGGAAATCTTCTCCTTGTCCCCGAACAGCCAGCAGGCGTCCAAAAACTGCTGCATGTACCCGCCTATCCCGTACCACTCCACCGTGGTCGCCAGGATGATGCCGTCCGCCGTCTTTAAGGTCTGGGGCAGGGTCAGGATCTCGTTCTTCATCTCATACAGATTGTATCTGGTCACGTTCACCCGCAGCTCTTCCAAGGTCTGCTGCATCTTTCCGATCACATACAGGGTGGGATCGTCGATGATTCCTCTTCCGCCGTAATAAATGTTGATGTTCAAGGTTTTCCTCCCGTTATCCGGAATCCGTTTGCACGCGTACAGCCCAAAAGTCCCGCCATGGAAACCGCGGGCGCGGCCGCCCCATGCCCTTTATCCGCTTTTTTTGCCGTTTTCCGACCGTTCCCGTCTCCGGTCCTTACCAGGAAGGCCGGCTCTTTCGCCGTCGGATCAGGCAGTAGACCACTCCGGCGGCAAAACCGGTGAGCAGTCCCCCGATATGCCCGGCGTTGTCTATATTTCCTCCTGAGAATCCGCTGTAAAGGCTCAGCGCGATCATCAGGATCACTCTCCCCGGCGTCACCGTCGGCAGATTGCTCCTGCCAAGCAGCACGATCGCCAGAAGGAGCCCGTCCAGCCCGAAGATCGCCCCGCTGGCGCCTATGGACGCAATCATGTCCCGGAGCAGGTATTTCCGAAAGAGCGACAGCGCGCTCCCCCCAAGGCCGGAGAGCAGATAAATGACGCCATAGGGAAGGTGGCCCACATCCTGCTCGATCATGGCCCCCATAAAGACCAGCACCACCATATTATTGAACAGATGTGGAAAATTCCCGTGAAGGAACACGGAATACAGAAGTCTCCCGTATTCCCTGCCGCCAAGGACCCTTATCATGTCCAGTTCCCCTAAATCATACAGCCTGCCGCCGTCGATCTGGCAGATCAGAAACACAAGGACGTTTGCCGCCGCCAGCGCGATGGTGACATAGGGAAGGTTTTTCCAGTTTTTCTGCCGCATATCCCTCTTTGCCTCTCTATTCAATTTACCACTCTTTGCCCCGCCCCGTCAACCGTTGACAGACACCCTTTCTCTAAAAGTTGACAGGCGTCCTTTCTCTGCCGGTTGACAGGCACCCTTTCTTCAAAATCACATACTCTATACTAACTTTTCAAAGCGCAAGACCGGTTTCAAGAATGAATCAATATGATATCGCCATTGTGGGAGGCGACCGCCGCATCGCCTGCATGGCTCCCATCTTCGCCGGAAAGGGCTATCGGGTGATCTGTTTCGGTTCCCAGAATACGGACGACGCCGACCGGGCCCTCTCCCTGAAGGAAGCCCTGGATACCACCGGCGCCATCGTCTGCGGCATCCCCTTTGCAAAAGAGGGTTTTGTTTACAGTGAAAGCGATGCCTCCATTCCGCTCACGGAACTGCAGAGGTGTCTGCGGAAGCACCAGAAGATCTTCGGCGGGGTGATCCCCGAGGATTTCCGAAGGCTCTGCGAGGAGAGGGAGATCGGCTGCTATGACTTTATGCGCGACGAACCCCTGACCCTGTTCAACGCCGTGGCCACGGCGGAGGGCGCTATTTTGGAAGCGCTGGCCCATAAGGAAACCATCCTCCATAGGAGCGACTGCCTCGTCCTGGGCTTCGGCAGGTGCGGCAGTCTGACCGCCCAGAGGCTCCGGGGACTTTCGGCCCATGTGACTGTCAGCGTGGGAAACCCCACGGAGCTGGCCATGGCCGGCGCACAGGGCTTTCACACCCTGCCTCTGGCCAGGCTCCGGCAGGAGATCTCCCGCTTCGACTATGTTTTTAACACGATCCCCGCCTGCTACCTGGACGAAGGATGTCTCCGAAGGGTGCATCCCGAGTGCCTGATCATCGATATCGCCTCCGGGCGCACCGGCGTGGATTACAAGGCCGCCGGGGAGCTTGGCCTGTCCGTCCGCTACTGTCCCGGGCTGCCCGGGAAGTACGCCAGCATCAGCTGCGCGCAGAAGCTGGCGGATTTTGTGCTCCTCAACATTCACTCTAAAAAGAAAGGTGTGTGACCAGAATGGAATTATACGGCAAGAACATCGGCGTGGCCCTGACCGGGTCCTTTTGTACTTTCGAAAAAACCTTTAAGGTTCTGGAGGATCTGGTCCAGGCGGGAGCCAATCTGTATCCCATCCTCTCCGACTCCTCCCAGAAGATCTCCAGCCGCTTCGGGACCCCGGATCTCTATCTGGAGCGGATCCGGACCATCACCGGCAGGGAGCCCATCCTGAGCATCGAGACCGCGGAGCCCATCGGCCCCTCCTCCTACCTCGACATCCTCGCCATCGTGCCCTGTACCGGGAACACGGCGGCAAAGCTGGCCAGCGGCATCACGGACAGCCCGGTGCTGATGGCGGCGAAGGCCCACCTGCGGGTCAACAAGCCCCTGGTGATCGCCATCTCCACCAACGACGGCCTTGGCATGAACTTAAAGAACATCGGCACCCTGTTTAATTCCAAGAACATTTATTTCGTACCCTTCGGACAGGACAACTGGGAGAAGAAACCTAACTCCCTTGTGGCCCACATGGAACTGCTGCGCCCTGCCCTGGAACTGGCCCTGGAGCACAGACAGTACCAGCCGGTGCTGATCTCCTATTAGACCTCGGCGGACCCGGAGCTGAAAGAAGACTTGCCTTTGTGCAAAATGCTGCGGTGGATCCGAAACTGCCAAGAAGTCTGGCATTGTGCAAGGACCGCGGCGAACCCGAGCCAAATAAGACTTATCTTAGCACAAGGTAGGCTTCTGGTGCAGGAAAACTCCGCAGAAAAACTCCGCGAGCAGCGCGGACAGTGCAGCTATATGCATTTATATATAGGAAAGGAAAGATTGCAGATGTGCGGAATTGCTGGTTTTTGTGACTTTCACGGAAATTATCGGGAGGAACCCGGAAAGTGGTACCGGGTCCTTCAGTCGATGGGACAGGTACAAAAGCACAGGGGGCCGGACGGAGAGGGCGTGTACCTGCAGAGGCACATCGGCCTTTCCCACGTCCGCCTCTCCATTCTGGACCCGGAGGGCGGCGCTCAGCCCATGGTGCGCCAGTGCCTTTCCCGGGACGGCCACCGGGCGGCCCTCGTCTTTAACGGCGAGATCTACAACAGCCCCCTTCTGCGCCGGGAACTGATCTCCCAGGGGGCCCGGTTCGAAACCACCTGCGACACGGAAGTCATCCTGCAGGGCTATCTGCTCCACGGGATCGATTATGTAAAGGAATTGAACGGGATCTTCGCCTTTGCCCTCTGGGACGAAAGCCTGGAACAGCTCTTTCTTGTCAGGGATCCCATGGGCGTAAAACCCCTGTTCTATACCAGGCTTGGCCAGACCCTTGTTTTTTCTTCCGAATTGAAGGGGCTTCTGCAGTTTCCCGGCATGGAGCCGGAGGTGGACCGGGAGGGCCTTTGCGAGGTCTTTGGACTGGGGCCCGCAAAGACCTATGGCAAGGGCGTCTTTCGGGGCGTCCTGGAGGTCCTTCCGGGGCACACGCTGGAGTTCTCCGGTTCCCGGATCCAGGAGCGCGCTTTCTGGCAGCTGGAAAGCCGGCCCCATGAGGACAGCTGGGAGGAAACCGTGGAAAAAACCCGCTTCCTGGTGACAGACGCCATCAAAATGCAGATGCTCTCCGACGTGCCCATCTGCACGTTTCTCTCCGGCGGCGTGGACTCCAGTCTCGTCACCGCCGTGTGCAGCATGGAGCTGAAGAAACAGGGAAAGATCCTATCCACTTTTTCCTTTGACTTTAAGGACAACGACGTCAATTTCAAGGCCAATTCCTTCCAGCCCTCCCAGGACCGCCCCTGGGTAGATCAGATGGTCTTCTTCTGCGGCACGGACCATCACTACCTGGAATGCGCCAACACCGCTCTCTTTGAATACCTGTTCCGGGCCGTGGACGCCAGGGACCTCTCCTGCATGGCGGACGTGGAGGCCTCCATGCTGTACTTCTGCAGCCTGGTCGCCAGGACCCATAAAGTGACTCTGACCGGAGAGTGCGCGGATGAGATCTTCGGCGGCTACCCCTGGTTTCACAAGGAAGAATGCTTCCAGGCTGATATCTTCCCCTGGTCCATGGACTTCGGTCCCCGCACCATGCTGCTCCGGGACGAGATCCTTGCGGAACTCCCCCTGGAGGAATACGCGCGGGAGGCTTATCAAAAGACGGTGAAGGAAACTCCCCGGCTTATCGGGGAAAGCCCGGAGGAAGCCCGAAGGCGGGAGATCTCCTACCTGAATCTGCGCTGGTTCATGCAGACCCTTCTCGACAGGATGGACCGCACCAGCATGCACACCGGACTGGAAGCCCGGGTTCCCTTTGCGGACCACCGCATTGTGGAATATGTCTGGAACGTGCCCTGGGAGATGAAATGCCCGGGCGGCGTGGTAAAAGGGCTTCTGCGGGAGGCGGCCAAGGGCCTTCTCCCCGACAGCGTCCTCTACCGCAAAAAGAGCCCCTATCCCAAAACTTACGACCCCGCCTATGAGGGGCTTCTTCGGACGGAGCTCCTGCGCGTCCTGGCGGATCCCGGCCAGCCTTTGGGAAGCCTCATCGACCTTCAGAAGGTCCAGGTCTTCCTCTCTCAGCCCAGCGACTACGGACGCCCCTTCTACGGTCAGCTCATGGCAGGCCCCCAGCTTCTGGCCTACCTTCTGCAGGTCAACTACTGGCTGAAGCACTACAAGATCCACATCCGGCTTTAAGCCGCACTTTCATCAAAACAGCCGGCCTGGGATCACTTCCCAAGCCGGCCGTCCAATGCTTATAAAATGCACGCCTTCTTTTTACGCCTTAAGCTCCTCTACCAATTTCGGGATATCGTTCTTCGCCACCGGGATGCAGAGGCTGAGCGGATCGATCACACAGCCGACCACAGTGTCATTGATCATATCGGCGACGTCCTTAAAAGGTATTTTCACCACCTTTACCTTGTCGCTGACCTTTTTACAGTAAGCGGCAACCTCGTCCATGTTTGTAAAAAATGCCAGGAATGAGGCGCTTTCCCCCGTGTCCTTCTTTTTAATAGGAAAGAGGGGGATCCTGCTTTTCGCCAGATTCAGCCTGCCATCTTCCGTCGGTTCCTCCTCAGGCATGACGGGCAGCAGCAGCTCCGCGCGGATAAGATTGGCGTAAAATTCCTCGGAATGTTCCTGGATCTGATTCATATCCGGTTCCTTCCTGCGCAGATCCTGAGCATAATAGAGGCCGGTGAGCCGCAATCCGGTCAGTTCCGTTTTAGCCTTATCCACAACCTCTTTCGCCTGGCTCGGAATCACCTGATCCAGCTCCAGAACTTCTCCGCTCTCGTCTGCGGGCTTAAAAAACACGGCGTTCAATCCCAGCAGCGGAAGCCGCAGCAGATGCTCCCGAACCTGGTTCCTGGGGATGCCAGCGGCGTTCTCCTGACCGCCCTCCCCATTGCTCTGGATCGTCCCCTCCGTCTTCAGTTCCACCACGGCGACCAAATCGCCGTTATCATAAAAGCGCCTCGCCGCTTCCTGGGCGTCCTCCTGTTTCTCATACAAAAACGCCTGATCAAAGTAATTTCCCTGCTCACATTCGATAAAGGGCAATCTGGTTCCCATTCCATACAGAATATATGCCTGCTCCAGGATCCTCAATCTGCCAATCTTTTCTGCTTTCGTCATCTGTCGCTCCTCCACTCCCTATGATCCGGCCTGCATTTTATACTTTTCCGCCGGAAATATCTCTTTGTCTTATTGCGCATCTTCCTGTCTTGCCTTTACCAGTATAACATATCTGCCCCTGCTGTCCAAGGTTTTTTTCATCACCCGTTCAGCCTGACCCTTCATTCATTCTCTAACAGCCCGCGCATATACTCCGCCGACTTCAGCATATACTCCAGCTGGTCCGGCGCGCCAAAGTGCTCGATGGCCAGATATCCCTTATAATGCAGCGCTTTCAGCTTCTCCACCAGCTCCGCCACCGGCAGATATCCGTCCCCCACCGGCACCGGCTTCAGGCCCTTTCGCACTTTCAGGGGCGCATCCTCCGGCAGTCCCAGCCCCCGGCGGATCTCCGCTTCCTCCTCCGGTTCCTCTCCCCGGTCCTTGCAGTGCACATGCCCGATGTAATCCTTCAAAACCTCAAAGGCTTCCATGGGATCCTCGTCGCTGAAGGCATAATTTCCCATGTCCAACGTGTGCTTCAGCCCGGGAGCCTGTTCCAGAAACCACTTTAAGGGATACATCCTGGCGATGGGGGAGGTAAAGCTGTCAAAGTCCTCCATGGACACCATGATCCCTTTCCGGGCGGCGTACTCGGTCAGCTCTGCCACCGCGTCCCGCATGGAGGAAATTTCCAGAGAACTCTCCATATACCGGGCGGCCTCCTCATAAGAGCCGCTGGCCCGGTGCAGCGCCAATGCCTCCTCCGGGTCCAGGAATCCCGGGATCAGCATCACCCGCCGGATCCCCATGCGCTCCGCTGCGTCCAGCATCTTTCTCCCCATGTGCATCCCGGCCGCGTAACGCTTTCCAAATTCAAAGAAGTGATACAGGTTCGAGATCTCCAGCCCGGCGTCCCGGATCGTCCGGTTCAGTTCCGGCTTCTCCGCAAGAACCGCGTAGTCCATCTCGATCCCCTGGATCCCGGCCCGTTTTACTTCCCGCAGCAGCTCCTCTATGGATTTTCCGGTCTGCTGGGAGGCCTCCCGGATATGTTCAAAAAAGACGGACAGCTTCATGTCTCCGGCTTTCGCCGCACCCGTCTGCGCCTTTTTAGGACCGATTTCTCCCGTCCCTGCCGGGATCGATCCCTTTCCTCGTACCCCGTCCGCATCTTCTTTTCCAAAACTTTCTGCATTTTCCAGGGGTTGCTTCACCTCCCTGCAGCTCAAGTCCTCCCGGCTTCTCCGCACCGGACTGCACCAGTACACCGCATTGGCTATGACCTGCTGGATATTTGGGTCGTGGTATGTGGGGCAGGTCTCATGCCCCGGCTGAAAGTAAAAGATCTTCCCCAGCCCCCTCTGAAACGTGCATCCGCTTCGAAAGACCTCCCCGCCGGCAAACCACCCGGTAAACACCACGTCATCCGGCTTCGGGATGTCAAAATATTCCCCGTACATCTCCTCCACGGGGAGTTCAAAATCATCCGGAAGGTTCCGGGAGATGGGATGGGCCGGGGCCGTGACAAAAAGCCTCTCCCTGTCCCCATGCCTCCACCGAAGGGTCATGGAGGTCCCAAGGAGCTTTCGCATCATCTTGCTGTAATGGGCGGAGTGCAGCGCGATCAGCCCCATGCCCCGGAGCACCGCCTGCCGGATCCGCTCCGCAACCTCGTCTGAAAATTCCTCCTGGGCCATGTGGCTCCAATAGATCAGCACGTCCGTGTGATCCAGAACCTCCTGGCTCAGCCCATGCTCCGGCTCGTCAAAAACTGCCGTCCGCACGGAGAGATCCGGATACCTTCCCAGAAATTCCGCGATACACCCGTGGATCCCCCGGGGATAAATCTCCCTTACCTCCGGCTGCAGCTGTTCATGAAGATTTTCATTCCACACCGTTACGCTGATCATGTTCCACCTCCCGGCGACGTCCCGCGCTCCCCCTGGATCACAAACAATTCCTTGTTATAAATCTTGGACATGGCGTCAAAAAAATCTGAGATGTCGTCTATCGGTACGCGGCGCTCTGAGTGGTACCATGTCTCAAAGACCGCCATGGCCCCGGAAGCGAAAAAGTTCAGGAAATAGTCCTCCCACTGATCATGTCCGCCGGGATCTCCCCGGTAGATCCCCCGGAGGATCTTCTTTTCCTCCGCCACTACCTTGCTGAGCAGATGGGACTGATCTCCGGCGCTGATCAGGATCGTATAAATCCTCTCGTTCTCCTGAAATTCCTTCATCACTTCATGCATCAGAAGATTGGGGGAATGGGCAAATTCCACCGGACTTAAACGGCAGATCCTGCCCGCCAGCTTGCCGATCAGCTCATTCTCCATATCGTCCAGAACGCCGTAGACGTCGCTGTAATGATTGTAAAACGTCTTCCGGTTCACATTCGCCCGCTCCACCAGTTCCTTCACCGTGACCCTGGACAATTCCTTCTCCTGGATCAGTTCCAGCAGCGCTTCCTGAAGGGCCTGCCTGGTTTTTTGAATCCTTCTGTCCCGTGTCTTTTCCATGATCGCCTCTTATGCAACAGTCCAGCCAATGCCATTCCCAAAGCTTCGCCTGCGCGCTTCTGAACTGTCACCCTCTTGTTATACAATTTTTCCACATTTGTATATTTTTACACATTTCGGTCAACACTGACCATAGCACATTTCCAAAACATATTATATTATACATGTGTATAAAAAATCAAGCGTACAAGGAGGAAATAAAAAGATGGAAAAGATTAGCTTTACCGCTGCCTGCCTCATGATCCTTTTTGTATCCTTCATGGGGTTTGTGACAGAAAATATCTGGCTCGCCTTTACAAAAGGATACATTGACAACCGCAATATGCATTTGCCCTTCCTGCTGGGGTACGGCCTGCTTATGATGTTTACCTACTATCTGCTGGGCCTTCCAACGAACAGGACAACATACTTTTTACAGGCCGCCGTCATTGTGATGGTAGGCGAAACGCTGTTGGGCAATCTTGTGGAAAAGGTCTGCCATTTCAACTGGTGGAACTACACCTGGCTGCCCCTCCACATCAACAAATACACCAGCGTTCCCACCACCATCGCTTTCGCGCTCATCATCACATTTTTCATGGATCAGCTGTTTGAGCCCCTGATGGAATTTTTCGAGGGCATGGCGGACGGCAGCGCCCGCATCATCGCGCCGATGCTGATCCTGATCCTGACGATAGACCTGAGCCACTCTTTCTATCGAATGTATGTGGATCAGGGAACCTACCGGACCTGGTACATTTCAGTCCATGAAAAGGCACCTGCCTTGAAACAGCCGTAAAAAATACCCCCTGCAAGGGGGTGTTTTTTTTGCCTTCTCTCATCCAAGCAGTCCCAGGTGCTCCAGCAGGATCTTGACTCCCAGAAGGATCAGGATCACGCCTCCGGCGACCTGGGCTTTCTTTTCAAACCTGGCGCCGAACAGACTTCCCACCTTTACGCCCACGGCGGACAAGACAAACGTAGTACAGCCGATCAAAAGAACCGCCGTCCAGATATTCACATTTCCCGCCATGGCCAGGGAGATCCCGACTGCCAGCGCGTCGATGGAAGTCGCCACCGCGAGGATAAACATCGTCCGGACCGACAGGTCTCCGTTCTCCTCTTTTTCTTCCTCGGAAAACGCTTCCCGCAGCATATTGACGCCGATCAGCGCCAGCAGGCCAAAGGCGATCCAGTGATCCACGGAGACAATGGCGTTTGCGAACAGACTTCCCAGCAGGAACCCGATCAGCGGCATCAGCGCCTGAAAACATCCGAACCACCCTCCGCAGACCAACATTCCCTTCACGCCTGCCTTTTTCATGGACAGGCCCTTGCACACGGAAACCGCAAACGCGTCCATGCTCAGTCCCACCGCCAATACAAACAGCGAAAAAAATCCCATAAAAACCTCCCGTGTATCTCTCGGCAAATCGCAGCAATTCAGCCTGCGCCATTCGCGAAGCCGCACTCTCTGCTGCTTGGAAGCTCTCTTTGCTCATAAAACGGCGTCCCGTTCACTTTTCGTAATTGCGCTTATCCCACGATTATGGTATACTCCCTTTTACAGGCCCAGCGCCTGAAACAGCATACCCGAAATCACAGAGCCCAAAAACAATACGGGTATGACTCTATCCAACAAGGAGAAATCCGTTATGTCAAAAAAGCTATCCACCGCCTTGATCCTGACAACCCTGTTGCTTTCCCTTACGGCCTGCCAGGGCCAGCCGGACACATCCGAAAAGCAGACGTCCTCTTCCCGGCCCCTCAGCATGAAAACGGAGGATGACTCCTCCGCATCATCCTCGGCCGCTTCCTCCTGGACCGATGAGGATGATCAATCGCTCTACAATATGTATATCGACGTCTATAACTACTCCGTAGGGCGTCTCGGCGATTCCATAGACGAATACTTTGAAAACGTCGCCATGGAAGAAGAATTTCAGCTGTTGGACGATTATCACTGCTACTCCATACCGAACTCCCAGATTGAAAATCTGGACAAGACGTACAGCCTCTCCGAATCCAAACCGGAGAAAGATCCGCTGGACGACTCTTTCATCGCCATGTATCCTTCCCTGAAAACGATCATGACCACGTTAAACAATATCTACAACTACGCGGATCTGCAGTCCTATGTGGACGACGATTACGCAAAGGCGAAAGAGTACCACGCCACCCTCTGGGCAGCGATGAACGAATACATTGACGCCGCGACAACCTTCATGACGGAACTGAATACCGCGGTACAGGAGCAGCAGGAACAGGACTTGCAAATGATGAAGGACGAAGGCTTTGTCGTCTTTTATACCATCAACGTCATGTTCCTCCAGGCGCAGGCCATCGATGCGGAATTCTATAACCAGGAAATTTCAGACGAAAACCTCACTGAGCTGGATCTCACCACGATAGAGCCCATGTATGATGAATTTGTAACAAGCGTGGAAGCGATCCTCTCCTATGCGGAAGATTCCGATCAGCTCCAGGCCGAGGGCATCCCGTATAATTCCGGCTACTGGAGTACCTTCCTCTCCTCCCTGAAGAACACAAAAGTCTCCCTCACCGGCATCCTTCAGAGAGTGAAGGAGCAAAATCCCGTCGACTCCTTTGACCTGAATTCCTCCTTTGCCTTGCCGGGAGACGACACCATCGCCTCCTTTGAGAGGGGCTTGAGTGACATGATCAGCGATTACAACCACTTCATTCAATACTGATAGCCCTTACAATACAGGTACAGGCAAAAACCAATAAGCGCAATATGCAAAGCCGTCCAAAGCGGAACCAGTATTTGAAACTTCCGCTTGGACGTCTTATGATGAAAGACATACATCCCCACAAGGGAACCGATGCCGCCCCCCAGGGCTCCCATCAGCAGGAGCCTTTTTTCAGGGACCCTGTATTGGTGCTTTATCGCCCTGCGCTTATCCCAGGCATACAGGAACATGGCGGCAGCGTTAATGGCCAGATAGTAGATTGCAACGATCACTTTGATCCTGTCTCCTCCGTTTTTTGGCTGACGGCGTCAGCTTCTCAGCGGATGAAATTCGTCCACTCAGCGGGCTCTCTCTTGGGAAGGCCGTACTTCTCTTTTCCGAGGGCAATGCTCTTCATCAGGAAAGACATATTTCTCGCGAGGGTCCGCATGCCCTGCATGCCTTCCGCGTCCTTCGCCGCCTCTCCCGCATCCCTTCCGTGAACGCTGTTCCAGTACTGTCCAGACGCCACGGGCATTCCGGAAATGGTAAAGAACTTATTCAGTTCGTCAAAGGTAGCGGAAAGCCCGCCCCGTCTCGCGGCGACCACGCTCGCGCCAACTTTCATCGTCTTGTCGAAATGGGTACTATAAAAAAGGCGCGTAAGAAAGGCCACCAGCGTCGCATTCGCGGAAGCATAGTAGACGGGACTGCCCACTACCAGGCCGTCGCTGGCCTGGAACTTTTCCGCCGCCTCATTTACAATATCATTAAATACACACTTGCCTTTCTGTGCACACCCGCCGCAGGCAATGCAGCTCCTGATATCCATATTGCCTATGTGCAGAAGCTCCGTCTCGATGCCCTCTTCCTCAAAAACCTTCCGCATCTCATTTAACGCAGTATAAGTATTTCCCTTCGCACGCGGGCTCCCGTTGATCATCAGTACCTTCATAACGCCGCCTCCTCTATGATCTCAAAGTTAATACATTATATCCCAAACCGGTACATTTATGCCCCCAGTTCAGCCAGCCTTCTATCATGCAGGAAATCGTGCTCGCACGAAATTTCCCGCATGATAGAAGGCTGAGGGAACGCCATTTTATGAGCAAAGACAGTCGCGAAGCGACGATTAAGCGCGTCAGCGCGGCTTTGCGAATGGCGTGGGCTGAACTGGCTGCAACCCCAACCGCCATTTCCTCTATTTTTCGCTGCTCAGCGCTTTATACACCACTGCCGCCAGCGCCGCGCCCACAAGGGGTCCGACGATAAACACCCACAGACACGCGATGGGAGCCGTATTCCCTGTGAAAGCCGCCACCAGCGCAGGTCCAAAGCTCCTCGCGGGGTTCACGCTGGTACCGGTCAGGCCGATGCCCAGGATATGTACCAGCGTCAGGGTAAGACCGATCACGATCCCGGCAAAGGAGCCGTGGTTTGCCTTCTTATCCGTCACACCCAGGATCGTCAGTACAAAGACAAAGGTCAGGACGATCTCAACGATCAGGCCGGAAACCACGCTTCCGTTGACGCCTGCCAGACCGTTGGAGCCAAAGCCTCCCGTCATGTCCGTCACGCTTCCCGTCGTAAAGATCACCGCCAGCACGCCGGCTCCCGCCAGGGCTCCAAGACACTGGGACACCACATATCCCACAAAATCCTTCACGCTCATGCCGCCGCTCATAAGCACCCCGAGGGACACCGCAGGGTTGATGTGACAGCCGGAAATATTGCCGATGCTGTACGCCATCCCCACGATCACCAGTCCGAACGCCAGCGCCGTCAGGATATACCCGCCGCCTGCCGCCGCGTCGCACCCTACCAGCATCGCCGTGCCGCATCCCAGCGTCACCAGCACCGCCGTACCAATGAATTCTGCAACATACTTTTTCATACCAATCCAACCTCCCTGTCATAACATACTTTTCCGGCGGTTCCTATGCCTCGCCGGATCTTTTCTTTCATTATATGCGCAAGCAGGAAAAAAGACAAGATAAAAGCAGTCGATCCAGGCATACTTTTTAACCGTTCTGCCCCGCCATCTGCGGGCCGACTGACACGCCTGCCTGAAAACCCGGATCTTCTTGCCCTGTCATTATCCCGTGCCAACACGGACCGACTGACACGCCTGCCCGAAAACCCGGATCTTCTTGCCCTGTCATTTTCCCGTGCCAACACGGGCCGCTTGACACGCCTGCCTGAAAACCCGAAAGGATTCCGTGCTTTTTTAGGGATGGGCAAACAAAAGACGGTGTGTTATAATGCAAGGGACGGCCCCCTCGGATAAGAAGAAGACGGCTTACAGCCTTGCGGCGATGGACAGCGCAGGAAAGGAGAACTCCATGGAAAACCCGGATATCATTTTATTTCCATCCAGTTTCTTTTCAGTCAACAGAGTGGACGAGGATCTGCAGAAAGAATACGAGGCGGCCCGGGCAGCCGGGTTATTCGACATCTTGTTATTCGGATATGAAAAATGGTATCAGGAGGGCGAGCTTGTCCTGACGGAGACGCCGGACCACATGCGGACAGCGATCCTTCGCGGATGGATGATGAAGCCCGAGCAGTATGAGCGGTTTTACCAGGCGCTCCTGGAACATCAGATAAGACTTGTCACAAACCCGGAGGCATACCGGCTGATGCACATCTTCCCGAATATATATCAGCAGTTTGAAGGGGATACCGCGAGGATGCTCCTCTATCCTTTCAGGGAACAGATCCCCCTGGAAGAGGTTAAAAAAACATTCCGGCGGTTCATGGTCAAAGATTATGTCAAATCCGTAAAAGGGACGGCCTTTCCGCGTTATTTCGACGAAACGATTACTCAGGAAGCCTTTGACCGCTGGATGGAAACATTCTATCAGTACCGGGGAAGCCTGCTGACAGGCGGAATCTGCATCAAGGAATACCTGGATCTCAAATTTTACGGAGGCAGGCCAAACGAATACAGAGTGTTTTACGCAGACCGAAAGATCCTTTCCGTCTGCCGAAATTCCGGTCAGGGAAACTATACCTCGGAACCTCCGATAAAACTACTGGAAAAATATAAAAATCTTCCCAGCCCTTACTATACCGTGGATTACGCGGAACTTGAGGACGGGACCTGGAAGGTGATGGAGGCGGGGGACGGAAGCGTATCGGGACTTTCCGAGGGCCAGGACGCAGAACATTATTTCCGAGCTTTATACTATGCCTTTCAGAAGGATTCTCAGGGCTGAGACTTGCCAGCGCAAAACAATTCACCCGCATACTGGGCGGAGAGATCTCCGCGGAGCATACGGGTGATTCCTTTGCGATCGTTGTAAAACTGAGTTCTTTCATCAAATAAATGCCGCACAGGTTCAGCTCAGCCTGAATACTGCCGCGCCGTGCTTAGGCAGTCTTGCCTTCAGCACCTTTGACAGCTTTCCTTCTCTCCCGCTCCAGAGTTCCTTCGTGCGGGTATAGCCCTCCAGATCATAGGCCTCCGTGACCAGGCTCACCGTCTTTGTCCTCTCGGAAATGTTAAAGAGCGCCGCGTAAACGCCCCTGCCGTCCCTTCTGGGAGCGATCCAGGCGATCTCCTCCTCGGTGCGGAACAGCTGGTGGGCGCAGTGGGTGGTCTTCTCGATCTCTAAGATTTCCCGGTTTGTGAGAAGTTTTAAGGTAAATTCATCGTTCTTCGGCAGGTCCGCGCCCGCGATCAGGGGCGCCCGCATCATGCACCAGAGACTCATCATGGTGATCTGCTCGTCCTGGGTGAACCTGGTCCAGCCCTCCGGGTCGGTACACTGTCTCAGGGCTCCTACCGGCAGCATATCCGCGTCCGGCCAGTGTCCGGGGCCGGAATGCGTACACCACTTCTCCGCCCGCTCAAACATCGCCAGCAGAAGCTTCCAGTCGTCCCAGAAATCGTCTGTGATCCTCCACATATTGGCATAGGTCTTCAGATGCTCCGCGCGGTCCAGGGGAGCCGGTCCGGGGGACAGGGATAGCACCATTTCCCTTCCACAGCCCCTTAAGGAATCGCTGATGATCTCGATCTCCTTCTTACAGTGAGGGTATTCCCTGGCGATATCGTCCACCTTGACATAATCCACGCCCCACTCGGCGTACAGGGCGAAGATGCTCTCGTAATAAGCCCGTGCCCCCGCCTCCATCTGTTCGCACTTCAGCCCGTACATATCCGGGTTCCAAAGGCAGATGGAATTGGGGTCCGCCACCTCCTTGGCGCGGTACTGGGAATTCAGGATGGGGAGGTCTTTGTGGGCCGCCATCCTGGGCATCCCCCTCATGATGTGGATACCGAACTTCAGGCCAAGACTGTGCACATACTCCGCCAGGGGCGCAAAGCCCTTTCCTCTTTTCGCGGAGGGGAACCGGTTCTCCGCAGGGAGAAGCCTTCCGTACCGATCCATGTTCAGCTCGGAAAAAGGCTCATAGGCATGGGATCCCGCCGTGGGCTGATACCACTGGATATCCACCACGACATACTCCCAGCCAAAATCTTTCAGATACTTTGCCATGTACTCCGCGTTTGCCCTTACCTGCGCTTCGTTTACCGCGGCCCCGAAGCAGTCCCAGCTGTTCCAACCCATGGGCGGATTCTTTGCTGCCATCTTCTCTTTCCTCCTTGTGCAATATAAAGTGTAACGCAAAATCCCCCTTCTCAGCCAATGGGGAGGGGGATTTTATTCCTTTTCGTCAATCGATCAGTTTTTCTCCGGTGCATTCGGACGCGCGAAGCCGCCTGCAGTGCTTATCCCGGTATTTCTTACAGAGGGCCAGCCTCCAGTGGTCGTCATAGCCGGTGTCCGCCATCTCGATCTCCCAGAACTCCTGATACAGCATCGGGTGACAGGGCATCTCGTCGATCCACCAGTCCGGATAGGGGAACTTCTGACAGTACGCCACGATCTCATTCGGACTCTTCTGGTTCATCATGCGCTTAAACATGTCCGCATAGGACGCGCCTATGCCGTCCTCCCACTCCTGGGAGGTAGGCTCCAGCCAGGGAAAAACGATAAAGGGCGGCAGAATATCCATATCCTTCAGCAGATACACGCACTCCGGATTGGACCGGATGTACTGAAACATATCTTCAGCCTGCTTGGCATAGTTCATAAGCGTCGCTACTTCCTTAGGGAAATGACTCTTCATCGCTTCCGTCTGCGCAGAATCGCCCAGCGAAATACTATGGCTGACTTTTTGAACGTCTCCTTCAATTTTTCGCAGTTTTGCCAGTTTGCGGTTGGCAACGGCATCTTTCAAACCCATTTAGCAGCAACTCCTCTCTGACCTCTATCTCTTATCATGCAGCCGTTCAGCAATCCACCAAATAGAAAGAAATCATGACTGTGCAGGATTTTCTTCGCTTTCGACGATTAAGGGGGCGCCATTTTATGAACAAATGAAGCTGCAAAGAGATGAAAAGCCAGACAAGACGGCTTTTCAAATGGCGCGGGCTGAACGATTGCCTTATCATTGGTCTATGCCACTAATAGATTATACACCAGTTCTGCGCTTTAGTAAAGTTCTTCCGGACAGGAATATCATTACTTTTTTATTAAATTCTACCTGTTATTTAATTGTTGTGACCTTTCCGACAAAGACGATCTCCCCTTTCGTGTTGTCATAGATCAAAAAGGCGAAGGGCCGGTCCAGGTACACTTCTTTCACCTCTTTCGGCTGTACCACCGCGCACAGGACATCCATCATCATCGCCGTCACGGCCGCCGCCCTTGTTCCCTCCTCATCCAGCTCGATCTTACATTTCTGAATAATGTCGCTGATATAGAGCTCCGTCTCCATCATCCGGTCAAATTCCGCGTCGTCTCCATCAAAGGGCAGCCGGACCCCCTGCTCCTTCAGAAGACCCACGATCTCCAGGGGAGCGGTAGCGCTCTCATAATCCAGCTTCGGCATGATCGCCCTGACGTCATATGTGGTTTCCTTAGCGTCCAGCAAACTCTTCAGGTCCAGATCGCTGACCTGAAAATCCCCCTCCTCTTTCGGCAGGATTCCGATAAATTCAAAGCCGTTAAAATAGGATTTTCCAAAGGCTGTGGCGTGTTCGTTTTCATAATAAACGGACAGGGTATCCGAAAGCATCTCCTGCTCTGAGGTTTCTCCGTCAAGTCCCGTAAACGTATGATCTTCCAAAATCCACCGCTCCACCCAGGGCGACTCAAAATACACCGTGTTTACAAGGATCGCCGCCAGATCTTCGCTGATGCAGTCCGCCGACAAGATCTCCGGGATCAGTCCTTTCGTCTTCTCCTCACACCAGGAATTGATCCTTTTTACGGACTGGGCGGGCTTCCCGTGGAAATCCAGGCTGTCCACTTCCGCGTGGAACAGATCCTGGGCCGCCTGCCGGTACTCCTCCGTCAGTTTTCTCGACTGATCCGTCCAGATGGAGTTGGCGATATTGTACTGAAAAGAATAATTCCCCTCAAACAACTCATACTCCGTGTCCGCCTCCCGGGTCAGACTGTCCGCATACTCCATATATTCCCGGGCAAAGTTTCCGTAATCCGAGTTCCCCAGATAGCCGTAGAGCTCTTCAGCGGTCTTTCCCGATGCGCCCTCCGCGGCAAGCCCCAGGGCAAAATTCAGCGACAAGGGACTCACCAGAGCATTCCCGCCGTGATTCTCATAAACCCGGTCGACAAAATACGCCGCCTGTTCAAAGGCATCCTCAAGGTCCAGAGCGGCATCCTGCGCATCCTTCCCGGAAGCGGTCTTTGTCCTATCTTCCCCGGAACCATCCGCCTGGCTTCCTCCTTGGCCGCCCTCGGAACCCTCCGGGTTTCCTTCCTGACCACCGCCCCTGGAAATTTCCGTGGAGGGATTCCCCGCCCCATCCTCTTTCGGCACATCCGCGACCTTTACCATGGGATAGTCAGGTTTCCCCGGCGCGTCAATCTCCTGTATTTCCCCGCTTTTCTGTTCCATAGACCCTCCTTCCGATCCCTGGCCGCAGCCAGCCAGCAGGATACTTGCGCTTAACAGTAAAATTCCTGTCTTTTTCATTCCTGCCTTTATCATTCCTGTCTTTACCATTCCTATCTTTCTCATCCCTGTCGCCATCCTCCCTCGGCAAGCTTCTTTCTTGCGGACCGCTCAGCCGTCGTCTCATACCATATATGACGAAATCCCTCAGGAAATGTTCCCGATTTTTTCAGCAACTGTGAGAGCGTTCCCGCAAAGACACGATTTTCTCCACGAATACGAGCTCGTTCCCGCATTGCAGCCTCTTTCAGCCCCGCCGCCCATAAAGCCGTAACGCTTCTCTCCTTGACAACAGCCACTCTCTTTCCTTTAAAAAATGGCTGGGTTTTCCCCTTATTCTATACTTTACGATTCCCTCCAAAAAGAGTATTATATAGGTAAGCTCTATAACTCTTAAACCACGGCGCAGCCGCAGAACACTATGACTGGAGGAACCCTTATGGAAAACGAAAAATTAGTTGCCCTGACCTTTGACGACGGCCCTTCCAATATCACGGAAAAGGTGCTGGATATCCTTGAGGAGAACCACATCGTCGGAACCTTTTTCCTGATCGGACAGTATGTCACCCCGGAGAAAAAGCCCGTTCTTGAGCGCCAGCTTGCCCTGGGCTGCGAGATCGCCAATCACTCCTTCACCCACTCGGACATGAGCAAAATGTCCCCCGAAGAGATCCGTGAGGAGATCGCGAAGACTTCCGCAGTGATCCGGGAACTGGTTCCCGTAGAGACTCGCTTTTTCCGCCCTCCCTACATCTCTCTGAGCGACGCTATGTACGACAACATCGACCTGCCCTTTATCTGCGGGACGGACAGCCGCGACTGGGATCCCGCCAGCACCGTCCAGGACAGGATCGACAATGTGCTGAACACCGTTCACGATGGCTCCCTGGTGCTGATGCATGACATGAAGGACAATCAGAAGACCCTGGAAGCCCTTCCCGTGATCATCCGGGAACTGCGCGGGCGCGGATTCCAGTTTGCCACCGCCAGCCAGATCTTCGAGAAAAAGGGGATCGATCCCCATGTGCCCCACAAGATCTGGAGCAATGTGTTTGAGTAAGCTCCGCTTCCACAGGTATTTGTCAAGGCGCCGTTATGTGGCGCCTTGAAGTCTGTCAGCCAGCTTTTCTTTCAGCGCTGCGATGCCGCCCTCCTGCGCATCATAATATTGCAACAGCATCTTTACTACACCGTCGTAGCTGTTCCCCTGAAGGACTTCTCCCTGTACGGACCAGCCCACTTCCGCCACATCCGCGGCCGCCGGTGCGAAATCCTGCGCCGGATGGCTCACCGCTTCGTACTTCTGCTCGCTGACTTTTCTGGCATCCATCCTGTCCTTATACACTTTCTCGCTGATCTGAGGCTGCTGCCGCAGCTCCTCCTCCGCGGCTGCCGCGTCCTTCATGGCATAGAGCGTTTCATAGTAAGCGTCATTGATGTAATAATAGATCTCATTGTAGCCGGCATACCTCACCAGCGGATCCTCGCTGCCGGTGCAGGCCAGAAAAGCAATGAAATTCGCCTCGTTCTCCTGATAATATCCCTTGTGATGGGAGGATTCATGCGCCAGGAGGAACGGATAATACAGGTCCGTCACATAGACATTGTAAGTCACTTCCATCGTGTAGGGGTAGGTGTAACCCCCGATATCCATCCACTCTAAAAAGTCCGAACAGAGCGCCCCCTTCATAGGAGGGTAATAACCGCCCAGCAGGGGATAGGTTTCCTGAAGATCCTGCATGGCCTGAAATACCGCATTGTCCACATCATAATAAATCACCCTGCCGCTTTCGTCCCTCTCCACGGCCTCCGCGCACTCGTTCAGCCGCAGGACGATATCATTCCGCACATTCCGAACCTCTTCCAGCGTGTAATCCCTCTCCGTCCCGTCTCCCGCCTCCAGAATATCGCTGCGGAAAGGAATGACCCAGTTCAGCGTATAGATCAGCAGAACGCTCTCCGCGGTCAGCAGAACGGCCTTCAGATAATTTACGGCAAAACGCCTGTAACCTCTTCTCTTACGCAGAAACAAGAGCAGGATCGAAAATACCAGCGCCAGAGACAGCAGCAGCGCCCCCAGGTACATCAGAAGTTCTCCCGCCGCCACCGGCAGCACTCCCAGGATCCTTCCCCAGAAATCCGCTATCCCTGGGTAAAAAGTACTCTTATAAAAATTACAGAATCCTTTGAAACAGGCCAGGATATTCAGAACTAAAATCAACGCCAGCAATACAACCGCCGCTTTTTGAAATCCGCCGGGCTTTTTCCTCTCGTTCATTCCGCGCACTCTCCAGGTTTTTGCGATCTTCGGTTTTGAAACCTATGTTTTCCTGCGTACCTTTCTATTGTAGCATACCTTTTACCAGCGCGCAAATCCCAAGGTTTCCCAAAACATGTGCGAGGCGCGGAAAAAGTTCTGAAAACGGCTCTGAAAAATGCCTCTGAAAACGGCCCTGAACAGCAAATCCTTACAACGTTCAAAAGAAAAACTTAACATAGTCCGGCCATATTTATCCGTTGGATATTTATGATTTTTTTATCCTTTTTTATTAGTTATTTTCTTTACATCCTATATTTCCCATGTTATCATCAACCCATATTAGTCGTTTGGAGTTCGCCATCCATTTGGTGTCCGCTTCCATCCAACAAACACCGGCCTGCTCTTGACCCTGAGGGTTGTCAAAGCTGCGGCGTTCGCCGTATTTTCCATTGAAAAATGCTATTGATAGTTGGCTGATTCTGTCCTGAAGGGAGGATTGGGATCATCTGCATTTTGCGATCCCAGAGATAAAAATCCATGCCCTGTATGCCGGGGACGGCCTGGAATCCCGGGAATTTGAAACGCAAAAGGGAAGCGACAGCGATAGCAAAAAGAGAGGAGACATTACTTATGAGAAGAAACCATTTACAGCAGTATTTTCCCATGATCCGCACCCAGGACCAGGTCTTACAGGAGATAAACGCCAATCCTGCCTTAGAGAAGAATTTTAACGCCCTGAGGCCGGAACACCAGCAGGAATTCCTGGATTTCTGCAGCGGCGCGAAGGGCGTCCGCATCCTCTACGATTCTTTCTTCAAAGCAATCATGGATCCCGACCGGAACCCCACCCGACTGAGCAAGTTCCTCTCACTTCTCCTGAAACGGGAGGTCACCGTCGTATCCGTCCTTTCAAAAGAAGGGCAGATCATGCCGGACACCCTGATCGTCATGGACATCATCGTCCGTCTGGAGGACGGCAGCATCACCACCGTGGAAGTCCAGCGCTACGGCTACGCCTTCCCCGGCCAGCGGGCCGCCTGCTACTCCGCGGATCTTCTATTGCGACAGTACAAGCAGAAACACGACCAGGCTGCCGCCGTCAAACAGCGCATGAATTACCGAAACCTGCGCCCTGTTTATACCATTGTCTTGTACGAATCCAGCCCTGCGGAATTTCATAAATTCCCCGGAAACTACATCCACCGTTTCCATCAGACTTCCGACACCGGATTAGAAATGAACCTCCTGGAGGAATATCTCTTCGTGCCCCTTGACATCCTAAAGGAAATCGTTCACAATAGGAAAAAGATCAGCAATGAACTGGAAGCATGGCTGGCATTTTTCTGCATGGATGAACCGGAGTGGATCCTGAAACTGTCGGAAACCTATCCCCTGTTTCGGGAGATGTACGAGGAGATCTATGCGATGTGCCGAGATCTGGAGGGAGTGATGCAGATGTATTCCAAGGAACTTCAGGAGTTGGACAGCAACACGGTGCAGTACATGATCGACCAGATGCAGGAGACCATCAACCAGAAGGAGGCCCAGCTTACGGAACAGGCGTCTCAGCTCAGCCAGAAAAACGACCAGCTCAGCCAGAAAGACAAGGAGCTCAAAGCCCAGGCCTCCCAGCTCAGCCAGAAGGATAAAGAAATCGCAGCCCAGGCCTTTCAGCTCAATCAAAAAGATGATTTGATCGCGAAATTGCAGAATCAGATCCAGGAGATGCAGAAACATCTTTCAGAGAATCCTTAAAAACAGTGATAGTTCCGAGCAACTTTCCTGCCTATGCCTCCGGCACTGTCTCCGCCGCAGCCACAGTTCCCGCCTCTATCTCCGGCTCTGATTCCTCCCCTGTCACATTCCCTGTCTCCGGCTTCATCACCACAACAATATGCTTCACCTTCGTAAACTGCCGCTCTATGGCATCATGGATGCTCCGGGCGATCTCATCACTTCTGGTCAGACTGATTCCGCCGTCCGCAAACGCCTCCAGGTCCACATAAATCTTATTTCCAAATTCCCGGGTCTGGATGTGACCGATCCGCAGCACGCCCGCCTGAGCCTTGGCACACTCCACAATGCCCTGCTGCACCTCTACGCTGCAGGCCTGATCCACCATTTTTTTAATGGCGTTCACGAAAATATCATAAGCCACTTTTTCAATAAAGACACAGATCACCAGGCTTGCCACGGGATCCAGCCAGCGGTATCCCATCCTCGCCCCGGCGATACCGATCAGAGAGCCCACGGAGGACAGAGCGTCGCTCCGGTGGTGCCAGGCGTCCGCCATCAGCGCCCCGCTGTCCAGAAGTTTCGCGTAATGCCTGGTGTACCAGTACATCGCTTCCTTTCCAGCAATGGAAACGATGGCCGCCGCCAGCGCGAGAACGCCCGGGATCTGCAACTCCTCTATGGATCCCGACAGCAATTTTTCCAGAGCCGTGTGGCCGATGAACAGACCTACGATCCCCAAGATGATCGCGAGAACGATGGCCGCCACCGGCTCCATTCTCTCATGGCCGTAAGGGTGCTCCTCATCCGATTCCTTGGAGGCCATCTTTACGCCGACGATCACGATAACGCTGCTGAACACATCGGAAGCGGAGTGCACCGCGTCGGACACCATTGCCCCGGAATGCGCAAAAATACCCGCGAACAGCTTCAACAGGGACAACGCCGTGTTGCCGATAATGCTGACATTGGACACCCGTACCGCCGTCTTTTCAAATTCCTTTGTCCCTTCCTGTACCGCGCCCCTTGCTGTTTCCTCCATAACCCTCTCCCTCCGCGTCATTGCGTCCAGCTAAAGATTTTTATTTTCCCTTCAGCGACATCCGGTATCTCATTGTATGCGGACTTTTGAGAAATGTTCCTGCCGCCCGCTCCCGCTCTCCGAAAACCTCTCCCCAAACATGTGCTTCTCATGCGGCATCCTTCCGATCCCGACATAGAAAAAGCCCATGAGATCAGTAATATCCTTTACTGTCCCATGGGCTGTTCGACCACTGTCACTTGCGTAACCCGGCTCCGAGCAAACGCTCCGGCCTGTTCAGTTTGTACTGTATTTTTCTATGCAGTGCAAAGAGTTTCCCTTATCATAACAGACGCTTCCCGGTTTGTCAAATATTTTTGAAAACATTATCCCACGAAGGGTTTCACATCCCGCACGGCTTCCTTCAGAGAGATCCTTTGATCCTCATGATCGATATCGATCAGAAGATACCTGTCGTTCCCCATCCCCAGTTCTTTCATATAGCTGAGCTGCCGGTGTCCGTGCCGGCTCTGGATCCGCTCCACCAGATCCGCGTGATCCTTTTCCTCCAGGGCATAGACCAGATCCATGGAGGCCTGATCCGCCGCCAGGATGTCCAGCGAGGCCACCATGCCGATATTCGGCGTCACCACGGGCATTGCCGCGCAGCCCTCGCAGTCGCAGGACACTGACATATTCCGGAGAACATTCACAAAGGCGATCTTCTTTCCAAAGTGATCCACGACAGCTTTCGCGGACTCCGTCATCTTCTCCATGAATTCCTCTTTCTGAATGTCCCAGAGATCTTCGGAACCCGGCGTCGTGTGGATCATGCCCTTTCCGATCCGCCCGTCCGCGCAGCCGATCCCCAGATTTTTATTCGAACCTCCAAAACCTCCCTGCACATGCCCCTTAAAGTGCGTAAGCGCCAGCAGCGAATCATAGTTCAGGATATTCTTTCCCATGGACATCTCCGTGAACCACTTTCCCCCGTTTACAGGAAGCATCACCGTCCCGTCCTCGTCCATGATGTCCACCGGGCAGAAATTCCATCCGTTCACCTGCAGGGTCTCCCTGTGCTGCTCCGTGGTATAGCGGTCCCCCTCATAATAGGTATTGGTCTCCACGATCACCGCGCCGGGAAGATCTTTTTCGACCAGTTTTTTCACCCAGGGACGCGGAATGATATTGGGGCCGTTCTTCTCGCCGGTGTGCAGCTTTATTGCCACTTTCCCGGACAGATTCGCTCCGACCCTCTCATAGATCCTGCAGAGTCCTTCCGCAGACAGATCCCTCGTAAAATAGACGATGGATTCATTCCCCTTTCTCTCCCCGTACGGCACATAGCGTTCCCCGCCTTTTCCCGGCACAATCTTCTTCGCTTCCATAAAACTACCTCCTTCAGTCAGCACTATCAATCACAACGCAGCCTTATTGTTCCCGCAACATCAAGCGAATTACTCCGCGTGGTTCATCATGGCCTCCATGATCTCCGGGAAGGCCCACTCCTGCGTCTTTCTGTCAATGATGCCAAAGCGCTCCCCGTCGCCCTTCATCAGATTGTTGTCCCACCAGATACAGGTGATCCCGCGGGCTCTCGCCTGGGCTACATAACAGCCGGCGAAATCCACTCGGGCCGCCAGGTTCCCGTTTTTCTCCTGCGCGCCGAACTCATCAATGATCACCGGAATCCCCTTTGCGACATAGGCGTTGTAGATATCGTTCATAAAGCTCACCATATTCACCAGGTCACTCCTTGTGTCGCTGGACCAGGTATCAGTCCCCGGATCCTCCAATGCGAAACTATAAGGCGTGTAAGCGTGTACCGAGAGAATGATGCGGTGATCGTTGTCCACAGGATCCGTCGGCAGCACAAACCCGCTGTTCAGCGCACCCTCCGGGGACGCGTCATACCCGGGACAGATCAGATATCTCGTGGCATTGTTTCCCCCCGAGGCCCTCACCGTATCCACAAAGGTCTGGTTGATGACATTGACGCAGGAGATCGCATCCTTGCAGTCCTCGTTCTCCGGGTCGATCCACCACTCGTTCGCATGCCCTACCAGCCGGGGCTCGTTCACGCCGGCGAAAAGCAGCTTTTCCCCGTAATCCTGAAAACGTTCAGCCAGCTGCGTCCAGATGGACTTCACATATTTCACCGACTGATCCAGATGCGCGCTGTCCGGATACATATAGGATTCACTGTTGTCGTGATGAATATCGATAATGACATACATGTCCTGATCCATACAGTAATCCACGACCTCGGCTACCCTTTCCAGCCAGGCTTCGCTGATCGTATAATTCTCCTCGTCCGTCAGATGGTTGTGCCACGACACAGGGATCCTGATCGTGCGAAAACCCGCCTCTTTCAGCGCGGCGATCAGCTCCGGCGTCGTTTTCTCGCCGTTCCAGGCGGACTCATAATCCAGCTCGTCCGTAAGCCAATTACAGTCTATCGCATCAAAGGCATTTCCCAGATTCCAGCCGATCTTCATATCCCGGATCATCTGAAGTGCCTCCGTATCCGGGATCTCAAAATCTTTGATGACATACTCCTTGTTTGTCTGGATCTCCTGAGAAGGTTCTTCGCTCTCCTCCTGAGAACTCTCTTCCGTCGTCTGCTGCCCGGACGGCTCCTGCTCCTTCGTCGCTGCATCAGAAGATTCCTGCGCGCTCTCCTGCTGCTGACTCTCCTGTTTGGATTCCTCCTGAGTCGTACTCTGACAGGCCGTCAGACCAAGCGACAGCACGGCAGCCGCCAACACGCCTATGATCCTTTTTCTTCTCACCTTTTTCATCCTCTCCTCAATTCCACGCGCAAACAGGTTGCTTTCATGATTAGATCATTGTATCACACATCAGCCGCCTTTCACAAGACGCCCTCTTCATTTCATATTTTTTTAAGAAATATTTTCAGAAACTATTTGTCTATTTTGAAGAAATACGATATTATGATAGGGATGGGGGTATAGGCAAAACAGCAGGGCAGCTTTGGAGGCATACCTATGGCGATCAAACGCAAGGCAGTAAAAACCAGACAACTTCACCCTGGCATGGTCATCGACCAGACCGTGACGGATCAATTTGGAAGGGCTCTGATCGAAAAAGGCGCGCTTCTGGACGACTTTCATATTGAAGGTTTGATGCGCTACGGCATCATGGAGATTTACATCCGCGAGGGCGAGGAAGATCCGGAAGAAGAAAAGGAAATCGTCATTCCCCAGGCCGTACAGAATGTCATTGCAAAAGAACGGGTGGAAGACCGCGCTCGCGTAAAGTTGACCGAAAGCGTCAAAAAGAGAGTCGCCGAGGGCGTCCAATTCCTCTACAACAGCACGTCGGACCCTAATTTTGCGGAGGCAACCGACAATATCGCGGGAGAGCTGATGAAAGCCATCACGGAGAACGAAGCCATCGCCGTGGATATCAGCGCCCTGAAGGTCAGCGACGAGTACACCTTTAAACACAGCGTGGACGTTTCCACCATGTCCATGATCATCGCAAAAAAATACGGCATGGACGACCAGTCCATCCGTGAGATCGGCATTGCCGGACTGCTCCACGACATGGGAAAGTCCAAGATTCCTAACGAAATCCTGAATAAACCGGGAAAGCTGACAGATGAAGAATTTGAGATCATGAAGCAGCATTCCGTGTACGGATACCATATTTTAAAAGAGAAGAACACCTTCAACGAGAGGATCCTGATGGGCGTGCTCCAGCACCACGAAAAGCTGAACGGCAGAGGATATCCCCTGGGCGTTCCTGCGGAAAAGATCCACCTCTTCGCGCGGACAATCGCCATGGCGGACATCTACGACGCCCTTGTGACGGAGCGACCCTACAAGAAGGGTTTTTCTCCCAGGGACGCGGTGGAAATGATCATGGCCATGACCGCGGAGCTGGACATCGACGTCATGAAAAGCTTTCTGGGCAGCGTGATCCTCTACCCGGTGGACAGCATTGTCAAATTGAGCAACGGCGAAAAAGCCAAGGTTGTCTCCAATAACCCCGACTACATCCTCCGCCCTACCGTCGTCGGGATCAGCTCCGGAAAGGTGTATAACCTTTCCGAAGATCTGAATTGTGCCAGCATCCTGATCATGTAGACAAAAAAAGAACCAGCCCCCGGGCTCATATGTCCCAAAAACCAGTTCCTTCCGTGCACCGCCAGGGGCTCGAACCCTGGACACCCTGATTAAGAGTCAGGTGCTCTACCAACTGAGCTAGCGGTGCATTTTTTGCTTTTGTTAAACACAAACTAGATTATAAAGCAACTCTTTATAAAAAGCAAGTACTTTTTTAATAAAAATTTAATTTTTGACCAGTCTTTTTTAGGCATTTTTCAAGAAAATACGAACATTTCCTCTTTCCGAGGCTTTTTTCCCGATTTTTCCCTGTTTCCGACCGATCCAATAAAAGTCATTCCTGGGAGCGCTGGCTGCATTCCTTGCAGTACCCGTATAATTCAATCCGGTGGGAAACCACCTGAAAACCCTCCGCCCCCTTCTCCGGGTGCAGATTGGACATGTGCAGCGGACACTGTTCCAGGGGGATCCGCCGATGGCAGTTCAGACACACGGCGTAATGCGTGTGACTCTCCCGATGGAGTTCATACAGCACCACGCTCTCCCCCATCCAGACCGTCTTCTCCACCAGCTTGTTCTCCTCAAACGCCGCCAGAATACGATACACGGTGGATATCGCGTACTTCTCCTGCTCCTGCGGAGTCAGCCGGGCATAGATCTGGGCAGCGCTTAAAGGCTCCAGCGCCTCGTTCAAAATGCCATAGACACGCTTCCTCTGCTTCGTCCATTTGATTCCTGCGGGATATTCCTCTATTATCTGCGATTTCTCCATTTTTATACCCATCCCTCGTCTTTCCCTTTTCTCTGACCCGATACATCATAAAGTCATCTGCCGAGGATCAGTCCCGCCGCAATCCCCACGACCACGCCGATCCCATACAGCAGTCCCAGCACCTTCAGATTTTCCTCTCTGTTCCGGTTTACCTTAAAGAGCACCAGCAGCCCCACTCCGGCATTCACCAATAGTCCCGCAAGCATTGCTCCCAGTCCCAGCGCTCCCTCCAGGTAAAGCTGCGTGATCGCTACGGAGGAAGCACAATTCGGGATCAGGCCCACCAGCCCCGCGAGAACAGGCCCTAAAAACGGCCTGTTCAGGATCAGCGCCGCCAGGGTTTCCTCCCCGACCAGTTCAAATACCAGCTCCAGGCCGAACCCGATCAATATCACAAAGAACGCTATCTTCAGCGTGTGTATCACAGCGGATTTCAAAATCCCCTTCTCACATTTGCAATACTCATGTTCACAGAACTCATGAATGCCCTGATCCTGTTCCACAGCAGGTTTCCTGCAAAACAGGTCGATCAGGAACCCCGCCGCCATGCCGATTCCGGCTTTCGCCAGCAGCAGCTCCAGGATCAAAAGGACCGGCGCCTGCTGAGAGATCAGAATGGGCAGCATCTCGTCCGAGGTGGAGAGATAAATCGCCAGCAGCGTCCCCAGCGTGATCAGTCGTCCCGCATATAAATTAGAAGCTGCCGCCGAAAAGCCGCACTGGGGCACGACTCCAAGCAGGCCGCCCACCAGCGGCCCAAATTTCCCGGACTTTCTCACCCATTCATTCACTTTATCCCCCGCCCTGTGTTCCAGCCACTCCATCGCCAGGTATGTCAGGAAAAGGAAGGGCAGGAGCTTCAGCCCATCCAGCAGGGCATGCTCCAGAGCATGTAAGATCAGTTCCAGCATGATCGTCACCTATCACCAGAATATTAAGCGTATTTGCCATTTAAAATAGTATAGTTCCAAACGCAAATGCAATTCATTCGCATTTAGAACTATACCACAATTTTTGGGATTGTCAAGAACTACATGCACATTTTAAGATATTATAGTAGTATCCTAAACAGTCTACCGACTTTCCTGCGAGAATACGCGTTTTGCACTCTTCTGAATTAACAAGGCTCTCAAACGGTCACATAGCCATTTCCGAGTCCGGGTTTGTTTTGCACTCTTCTGAATTAACAAGGCTCTCAAACTGAAGCGGTGCAGGATCGTCTCAGAATTGTGTTTTGCACTCTTCTGAATTAACAAGGCTCTCAAACATCTCCGCGATCATTGTCTGCATGTTTTCCGTTTTGCACTCTTCTGAATTAACAAGGCTCTCAAACTCACTGTGTTATTCCTGCTTATATTACGCGGTTTTGCACTCTTCTGAATTAACAAGGCTCTCAAACGGTACGGGTACACCTGATCCGTGCAGCCGTGTTTTGCACTCTTCTGAATTAACAAGGCTCTCAAACGATATTGTTGCGGCCCTGTTCGTACTCTTTGTTTTGCACTCTTCTGAATTAACAAGGCTCTCAAACCCAGCAGTCCCATCCGGGATGCTGCTGCCTGTTTTGCACTCTTCTGAATTAACAAGGCTCTCAAACCGTGAGCGCGATCACGTCGTTTGCGTTTGCGTTTTGCACTCTTCTGAATTAACAAGGCTCTCAAACCCTCCCGCCAGCAGCTTGTCCCCGATTGCTGTTTTGCACTCTTCTGAATTAACAAGGCTCTCAAACACAAGTGTGGAGCCCGGAAGCGCGGCTCGGTTTTGCACTCTTCTGAATTAACAAGGCTCTCAAACGCTCTTTGCTCTTATGATCCGGAGGAAGGGGTTTTGCACTCTTCTGAATTAACAAGGCTCTCAAACTTTGCCAATAGATATGTAGGAAGATTGCATGTTTTGCACTCTTCTGAATTAACAAGGCTCTCAAACGAAGTGTTGGAAGCCCACGGGTGCGGGTGGGTTTTGCACTCTTCTGAATTAACAAGGCTCTCAAACACATCTAAAAATAATAATGTAAATAGTTTTGTTTTGCACTCTTCTGAATTAACAAGGCTCTCAAACATCGTAGTTGTAGTCATAAATCGTATTGTCGTTTTGCACTCTTCTGAATTAACAAGGCTCTCAAACAGGTCCTGAGTCTTGATCGTTACGAGTGCCGTTTTGCACTCTTCTGAATTAACAAGGCTCTCAAACACGAGTAATCAAGGGAGGGCGGGCTTGCCAGTTTTGCACTCTTCTGAATTAACAAGGCTCTCAAACCGTCGGGAGATGCACAAGCTCCCGGAAACGGGTTTTTGCACTCTTCTGAATTAACAAGGCTCTCAAACGCACTTTTCTTTTTGATGGAGGCGCTGATAAGTTTTGCACTCTTCTGAATTAACAAGGCTCTCAAACAGGGCACTCACTACAATATTCCATTTTATAGTTTTGCACTCTTCTGAATTAACAAGGCTCTCAAACACAGTAATATAGATATATGCGATCCTTATAGTTTTGCACTCTTCTGAATTAACAAGGCTCTCAAACCCCGCGTCTGTGATGTTGTCAAAAACCTTTGTTTTGCACTCTTCTGAATTAACAAGGCTCTCAAACTGGCAGGTCGGCTTCAGGCAAGGGGTGATAGTTTTGCACTCTTCTGAATTAACAAGGCTCTCAAACGGGATTGAATGGCAGCATAATTTTTTGGGCGTTTTGCACTCTTCTGAATTAACAAGGCTCTCAAACGGTCACATAGCCATTTCCGAGTCCGGGTTTGTTTTGCACTCTTCTGAATTAACAAGGCTCTCAAACAGTTACGATAAATCCATGGATCTCCTGACGGTTTTGCACTCTTCTGAATTAACAAGGCTCTCAAACTGGGTTCCTTTCGTCTGATTACGATGTGGGTTTTGCACTCTTCTGAATTAACAAGGCTCTCAAACTGTTTCTGACGCGGTTATGATATGCTTATTGTTTTGCACTCTTCTGAATTAACAAGGCTCTCAAACTGCTGTCTCGTAATCATACCGGATGTACTGGTTTTGCACTCTTCTGAATTAACAAGGCTCTCAAACCAAGTTCATTTTGTCCCATAGTTTTAGTTTCGTTTTGCACTCTTCTGAATTAACAAGGCTCTCAAACTTTTTTGTCCACTTAGAAAGCGGCTTTTCGGTTTTGCACTCTTCTGAATTAACAAGGCTCTCAAACCCTTTGCAGTAGTCAATAAATCCATTCCGCGTTTTGCACTCTTCTGAATTAACAAGGCTCTCAAACAATATCGTACTTTTTTTTACATAGTTGTAAAAGTTTTGCACTCTTCTGAATTAACAAGGCTCTCAAACGCGGTGAATATTAAGGGCGGAGATATAGTAGTTTTGCACTCTTCTGAATTAACAAGGCTCTCAAACGCGGCCTGGGTGACTTTCGTGTCCGTGTTGGTTTTGCACTCTTCTGAATTAACAAGGCTCTCAAACAGTATATCCTTGCCGCTATGGAGAAAGAGGGTTTTGCACTCTTCTGAATTAACAAGGCTCTCAAACTCCGATATGGGTCAATGGTATTCGCTCACCGTTTTGCACTCTTCTGAATTAACAAGGCTCTCAAACTTTGCAGTTAAATTACAACATGGAGACGGGGTTTTGCACTCTTCTGAATTAACAAGGCTCTCAAACAGAAAATCCGTCTGTTTACGCTCTATATTTGTTTTGCACTCTTCTGAATTAACAAGGCTCTCAAACAGTAGACTTATTAAGATTACTATATTTATTGTTTTGCACTCTTCTGAATTAACAAGGCTCTCAAACGCCCCTTTTCCGTCCAATTTGGGTAGCTCCGTTTTGCACTCTTCTGAATTAACAAGGCTCTCAAACCTTGAACAGAAACTTCCTGATATTAAAACTGTTTTGCACTCTTCTGAATTAACAAGGCTCTCAAACGCAATTTAACGGGTATAGATACGGACAGCAGTTTTGCACTCTTCTGAATTAACAAGGCTCTCAAACCTCAAATTGCGTTCTCACCGAGCCATCGCATTGGCCATGCGCTGTCAATTCATCCGATTTTATTATACATAAATCTTTGTCAATAATCCAGATTTTTTCCTTATCAGAATTACAATTTTTACAAACATTTTCCACCAAAATCAAAATGATTTTTTCATAAGAGCAGAATTCGTACAACAGCTGCATTTCTTCTTCCGTAAGATATGCTCTCAAATTTACAAATATAAACATATGCTGCTTCATAATTTGATGTACTATTCTTAAGTAATCTATTATTCTCTCAGCCAAAGTTCCTGTGTCACTGCTGATTTTCACATCAAAGAGTTTAAGGAGATCTTCTATAGTAAATTCCAGATCATACTCCAATTGATACGGAACTTTTTGTGCCAATTTATCAATAAGCCGTATGGATTGCTGCTGAAAAAGCGTCAACTCTTCAACACATTCTTCCATCGCTATAGAATCAATCTCCTGATATAATTTTGTAATAATTCTTTTATGATTGCATGATATATCAAACGGATTTACAATTACCTGGATCTCTTTTGCAATCACATATTCTTTTACTCCATCCGATAACAGAAATGCTCCCTCTTCACCATTCTGTTGGCGCCACAAGCTCTCTACAAACCTAGTAAAAAAATCCTGTCTTTCTATATAGATAACATAATTTACATTTTCTTCCAGATTGATTTCAAGATCCAGCTCCCTATAGACAAGTCTCACAGAATCACCAGCCTTTCATCAGTATCTAAAATGTCTTTCGTTCCCTGACCTACGATAAAATCCATTTTACTGTACTGTTTTTCTGTAACACGAATAGCCTGTACCAAACCGTTGCTTGGTTTATTTTTCTTAACATTTTCTACTATGGCATCCGCTGCAGAATTGTTCTGGGCGAGTTTACAATATACCGACTCCTGCATCATCATAAACCCAGATTTGATCAGCATCTTTCTAAATGCACGGTATTCCCGTCTATTTTGTTCTGTCAAAACTGGAAGATCGAAAAAAACGATTACCCTCATATACCTATAATTCATATTCGTATGTTTTGATCAAAGAAACATCTTTTTCATTTAGTGCATTTATGACGCTCTTACAATAAATTCTGATAGCGTTAGTCAGATATTCCTTTCTGTCCGCAATCAAAACCTCTGCCTGCAAAATTCTCAGGATCTGCATTTTCTCTTTGTGTTGAAACTGGTCCGGCATCATCTGCCTTACTTCGGCATCTATGATTGGCCGGAACGGCTCCATCATATCAGAGCCCAGATTAAACGGGTTAAATGTATTGTCATGAAAAATTCCTATCTGCGTAAGGTATCCGTTGGCTACAATTTCCCTGTTAAAAGCAGAAAGGATGACCCCATATCCGTAATTTAAGGCCGCGTTAATACTACTGTCCGACATCCTTGTAAAATCCTTTCCAAAAATAGCATTAAAATATACTTTAGCCGCATGTCCTTCCCGGTTTGAGGTGTCTCCATACTCTATTTCCTCAATATATTTGCGCAGCATATCTGCCTCACTCTTTTGATAGCGCTCCAGCAGTTCTGCCTGTTTGCGAATCTTTTCGGAGACAATTTTTGTCCACACACTTAATTTTTGATCTGAAGACCAAGCCATCTGCCTGCGCAGCTTTGCACTTACATCGTGAGAACCATAGTAGGGCACCAGCTCCGAAGAAGGATTTCTTTTTTCGTCACAAAAGATCACCTTGACTTTTTTCTTCGTCAGCTCGCAGAGCAGTGCCGCAGTCAAGGACACAGAAGTGGATTCGATCAGAAGAATCTCTATCTCACTAATGTGCACCTTGACCGTCTTTTCTGTACGGACAACCATATACCCCATCTGATAATCCAGTTTTGCACTGCTGCTGATCACAACCGTACGCCAGCTCATACCGTCAATAAATCTATGCAATTTTCATAGATTCCTGTTACAGATTGATTGATAAGTTTTACTTCCTTTAGATCTGATATTTGTTTATTAATTATCAAAATACCCATATTTGATGCCTGGTTGATTAAAGACAGATCAGCCTTCGTATTCCCTATCACATTAAATTTCATGATTTCCAGAATAACTTTGCACTGTTCAATCAGGGACAGAGCGAAAAATGCGTCTTTTCCATCAATCAGCTTTTGCCCTACGGGATTTGGCCTTTTACTAAAGATTCCGCTCATATATTTTTGACTCAGTATCCCAAAAAGTTCAAGGTTTCTCTCACATGTGATCGTATTATCAGTGTATTTTCCCGTCTGAATACTATCATATTCCTTGTCTATTATCCGAATATAATCAGTCCACATAGGCGATAATTTCATATTGACGGCATTCTTCATAACATATCTGTTATTTGTCTTCCCTGAAATATACATAAAATATCCATTTATCTTCAGCATCGCCTGGATATTGATCCTCGAAAGCCTTACGGACGGATTCTTTAACCCTAGGTCATTACTGCAATACTGCAGCAGCTCGTCATCGTTCCCTTCAACTTTTTCGCGCAGATAAACGGGAACAGTCTCTATGGTTCGAATCTTATTCCCTTTTTTATCTTCATGTTCCACCAGGAAGAAATAGGCCGTAGATACACTGGAAAATCCGCCGTATCTTGTGACATTATTCAGTTTTGCATCCGAAGATTTAAACGGAATATAGCTTTCTTCCTTTGCAACCGATGCACTGTATAATGTCTCGTCAGCAATTCCTCCTTGACCGACAAAAGACATTCTCGTCATAAGAGGCGTGTTCTTTGCCATCATTGCCCTGACAGTTGCAATGGTGCCCTCCCTGCCATCTTTCTGTGCCACCCATGCAGTCACGCCGTTTCTGGAAATATCCCGCGCGTACATCTTGGCGAGATTATAGCCATAGGCTGCTTTATCTCTCGCATATTCATTTTTTATAAAGTTCCTGACATCCTGCGTAAACTTGGTATAATATACATTTCCCACCACAATATTCAAATAGGCATCCTGTGCGTGATGAAAATCGTTTACCACACGACATTTCAACATGCCATTGTCTCTGCGGAAATCAGAAACATTTCCTGCCTTTGCATAAACAATCTTTGTTGTCGAAGGGAACAACTGTTTTAAGAGATCTGCAAGCCCCTTTGTTCCCTGGCTTGTCTCTACCAGCTGCCTCGCGATAAAGTCTGCTCTCTGATCGTCTGTAAAAGGATTGGTTCCGGTAAGGCGTTTGTACTTTTCTTCTGAGATCAGTTTTTTCTCTTTTAAGAGCCTCCAAAGCTCCCGAACCTTTGTGTTTTCACGAATAGATGCATCCAAGGGATAAATATCCGTTTTCTCCGCATTATACTGTTTCTTTACAAGGGCCAGGTTATTGTCCAAATTATCGTCTTTTACCTGACTTCTCGGATAAATATGATCGATATCGTAATCCGTAGTGAAGAGTTTATCCAGGTCTATCGGTTCTCCCGAATACAAACATCTTCCCATTTGGGTAAGATACAGATACATTTTTTTACTCTTTAATTTGCCGGATTCATCCGCATTCTCTATAATCTTTGTCCAATCCTGGGTTTCGTCTTTAACACTTTTATAGAGTTCCAGGAAACGCTTCTTTCGGGAATCCTTACGGCCCGCATCCCCTTTTTCTCCCTCAGACCGGGTCATTTCGATAAATACCCTCGCGGGATATTCTCCAAGGATATCCGTCAATTCTCTGATGATCTTGATCGTCTGCCAGATCATTCTTCTGGTTGGCGCGGAAAAATAATATTCCTCCAGATCTTCCACCTGAAACTCCTCCAAAAGTTTTACAGCAGAATTTCTTTTCTCTTCTAATGTTCGGCGAAATCCACATTCCTCGGAGTTGATCAGCTCCATCATATTGTGGTTCGTTGCCCACATTGCACCGATCAGGGAAAAGATCTCACCGTTTTCGTCCGTTCCCTCCAGTTCCAAAAATTCTTTTGATAAATTTCCCCAGTCCTTAAATTTTAATCCCAAAATCCTTTTCAGAACTTTTTCGTCAAAAACATCTCCAAATTCCCTTTTTAAGATCTCCTGAAGAAATTTCTTTGAATCGCCGTAAATTGTTGAAAGGTAAATGATCCTCTCCACCATTTTTCTTACGGAATCTAGTTCCAATCTTTCTCCAAATATAGGCAGGAATTTACCATAGGAGTTCAAATAGTTATTGATGGCAACATCTATCCCGGAAACCTGAGATTCGTCCTGAATGACTCCTCTATTGTAGAGGTAGGAACACAGGGTCTTCCGGGTAACTCTTCTCCCCTTCTTAAATAATTCGTTGTAGATATCCTGCTTGAGTTCTACGGGTATCCTTTCCCCGTTGACCTTAATATTATTTATCTCGTTGAGAACGCAGAATCTCTGATATAACAGGGACTCTTTCGGCAGGGCTTTCTCTCCTGTCAGATAGGAACAATCCCGAACCATTCTAAGGATAAATTTCTCGGAAGTGGCTGCAATGTCTACCTTTTCCTCCAGGTTCCAGGGCAGAACACGACCGCCCTCCTTCCGTACCACCCAGCCGTTTCCCCCATCAGCTTCACTTCTGGCAGTCAGCGGGCCTACATAATACGGGATATGAAATTCGAAAAGTTTTACGATGCGTTCGGATACCGTAAGGCCGGAATCATCTTTTTCCAAAAGAAAGCTTAAATGTTTTTCTGCATTTTTCAGTATATTTTTCAGTTCCTTTTTATGCACCTGATTCGGAATAACACCGTTGTCTGATGTCAGCTGTTTCGGCAGAAAGCTTTCTGTTTCCAAACCTGCCAGGATCTTCTTTACATCCTGATCTTCCGAGTCCCACTTCTTGGCCATTTTTTTGATCGTCGCATAGAGATCCGCCTTAGATCTTCCTTTTACAGATCTTCGAGTCTTTTTATCATTGCTGTTCAAGGATTTTACATACGCACTGTATGTCCCAGTTGTCTCCGCGCGAAACATTTCGTCATACTCTTTCTGCGTATTGTACTTTCTCATAACCCTTTTTAACAATTTCAGATCACTTTTATGTGTTTCATAGGACGCGACCCGAGCCTCAGACAGATAGGCATACTCTCCCAGGATCCCGGACAGTATGCCAATATCATAAATATCCTTCATGGCTGTCACTACTTCATAATTATCATCCCCTAAGATCTGATGCAGGGTTTCACAAGTATCCTCAAACGAAGCACCCGAAAAATCAATATCTGCTTTCTCCTCCATTTCTTCAACGGAAAAAAGCTTTTTCCCATCTACCTTTCTGCCACAGATTGCTTTCAGGCACTCCATGGTGACCTTATCCCTTTTATCGATTCCCAACAGTTCCCTTAATTCTTCTGTCTTCCTGGTCTTGGAACTGTCCCGACCTGCCAAAATGGATTCCATCTTCTTATAATCCACACTTTCTGGCAGAGAAATCCCAACAGTCTCCGAAACCATTTTTACGGATTCGACCAATCTCGCGTATGCCGCGCCGAGACCTCCTTCCGTATTTGTCTCTCCAGATATCCCCGCATCTATAAAATGCCCGCGGTGCTTAAACATATTGGATACCGCCAGGTATACAAAACGCGCATATCTTCCATCACAGGGAAGCGAATCCTCCAGCAAGGCTTTGCGAAGATGAAAGATCGTAGGAAATTCTTTATAGTAATCCTTATCCTTATAATCCACATCGTCAAACAAACAGTTACGATTTGCCAAGCGCGGATCTTTGTCCTCCATAAAATACTTACTATTCTCCAATCGGATAAAAAACAGAGGATCTTCTTTTGACACTGCTTCATCAAAAAAAATTTTAATCCACCCCAGCCGGGCTGTTTCCCTCTGATGTCTGCGGCGTTTGATCCTATTGGTTCTTCTTTCAGCAGCGGTATTAGCCTCCTCAAATTCTCGGATTCCCCAGAGATCCTTGCCTTTTGCGCGAAGCAACTTATAAAATATATCCGTCGCCGCCCAGCCCACAGAATTAGTTCCCATGTCAAGTCCTAAATAATACATCTCTTTTCCTCCTTTGTTTTAGTCATAAGCTTGATCGTAAAGCTGATTATAAAGGTTGTAAAAGGTTATTAAATTTTTTCTTGCTTTTTGAGCAAACCCGTGTTAATATAAATACGAATTAACAAGGCGAGTTCAAATAAGGTATTATACCGGCTCCGTTTACGTGCATTGTGCACTGATTAATAAACACCTACTGGGTGTTTATTTTTTTCTTCGTTTTAAATTTCACTTGCTTTCTCTTCATTACCATTATGAATTACTCTCTGTCCAAGAAAACTCCCTTATAGTGAAAATCGAACTGTTTTCATAATTATTTTACTTCTTATATCCTTCCCTGTCCAGTATGTATACAAAAATATTTTCTAATTTAACCCATTTTTCAATTTCTTTTTCCAACACCATTGCCAATCTGGATTCCTCTCACCTTCTCATAAACAGTTTTCCGTGTTTCCCTTCATTAGTGGATTCGATCAGCTCCTCCACTTCCTCACTTTATTACCGATATATAGCGAAATTGCAGAACAAAAAAAGCCCTGCAGAAGCGGTGTTTTCCTCAATGGGAAATCCGTTCTGCAAGGCTTTTTCAAAACCGCTTACTTGTACTCCTCCTGTTTCTTCCAGCCTTCATCCCGTTCCTGGCTGGAGGCGGTGGCCTGTTTCATCTGCAGGACAATCTCGCTGAAGTACCTGGCGGGAACTTCGCTTAAGACAATCGCCTTCTTATCATCTGCCTCGTCGTAGACGTAGCTGCCGCGCTGGATCGTGCCGGCCTTGTAAAAGCGCACGTCGTACACGGTGACTTCATCCTCGTAATCCGCGCCCACATAAGATCCCGAGAAATGCAGTTCCGCGCCCAGGCCAACGCTCGCGTCCTCCCTGTAATAGGTATCGAACCCGCCAGCATCCTGTACGGATCCCCTGTACCAGCCAAGGTTCTGCAGCTTTCCGCCCAGGGAGAGAGCGTTCATTATGCAGCCTCCGAAGCGTTCCATGCGCTTCGCGTTCTTTTCCTCCTCCGTGAGGTAGAAGACTTCCCTGTTTAACTGCTCCAGGGGCTGGGTGATCTCGTAATCTTCAAGCTGCTGTTTCCACGCCTCTATGGATTCCTTCGTCATTTCGATGGGGTGGGCCAGGCCGATCCTGCCCTGCTGGGGAAGTTCATACTCTTCCTCATCCTCCGTATTGAAAGAGCCGTCCTCCATATAGCGGAAACTCTGGATCAATTTTCCGTCCTCGTAGACGCCCCAGATCAGGCCGATGGCAAACTGGTGCATCACGGGATTTTTGACAAACAGTTCCTTCCAGGCGTCCACCGTCCACTGGCGTTCCGCGGAAAGCGCAAGCTCCAGACGGGTCTTCTGGCTGCTGACCGTGGTCTTCATCTGCTTCTTTAACTGCTTAAACTCCTCATAGGCGGCGTTTGCCTTCTCCTCGTCGTCCCTTTTCCCGGGGGCGGGCATATTCTTGAGTTTCTTTCCGCTCTCGTCAAAGACCTCGATCTCCAGGGCCGGGGTGATGGTCACGGTAAATCGTCTCTCGCCGTAGTCGAACCGGCGCTCCATATTTTCGTCGAAGCCCAGATCCGGGACGATCTTGTCGGAGAGTTCTTCTATGGTAAGGCCCAGCTGGGAGGCGGCGTAACTCAGGGCTTTTCCGGCGGCCTCTTTCACCTGTTTGAACTTAAACTTCCGTGAGATCCCGTCCACGATGAGAAGGGCCTGGGGCTGGGGATTCAGCGCCAGCGCCTGTACCGCGTCGCAGGCGATAGCGCCACGGGCGGCCTGGGGCCACTCGTTGATCTGATGTTTCAGTTTCTCCACGATGCCGGCGCCTCCGTGGATCGCCGCGGCATAGAGCACCCAGCGCTTTTTGGACTCGGCTCCCGCCTCCATCCATCGGTCGAAGAGTTCATTGGCGTACAGTGCAAACTCCCCCTCGTCCAGTTCCTTTGCAAGAACTGCCGCTGAAGGATTGACGCCGCAGGGATTCATAGAGGAATAGCTGAGCCAGATGGCCTGAAGGTATTCCTTCGACGCCTCCGTGCCGTCCTTTTTATGTACCGTGGGAAAAGGCGGCCTGTTCTCATAGGCCCAGGCAAGGCTCCGCTTCTTTCCGCCCTTGTGGAGTTCTTGCACGAGATCCTCCACTCCCGCAGGGGCAGTCTCCGGACCTTCCTCTTTTTCCAGGTGCAGCGCATTTTCCAGAAGGGTCCTGATTTTGCCGTTCTTTTCCTTTTCCAGCGCCTCCGTCAAAATGCCGGTATAGGCTCCCTCCTGATTCCAATGAGAAAGAGTCTGGATCGCCAGCTCCCGCTCCGTCCCTTTTTTAGAAGTGAGAAGCGCCTTTACATCCTCCTCCCAATCTTTCTGAGCGCAGAGGATCTTTTCAAGCGTCTCCTTCACCACTTTTGAGCTGTCCTGGGAAAAACTGAGGATTTCGTCTTTGTAAGCCTTTGGATTCTCCCCGTAGACCAGCAGCCCCAGGTATCTTCCGGTAGCGCCCGCGTCCCGGAACGCCTGGATCGCCTCCTCTTTTCTCTCAGACAGGTACTTCTGGAAGACATGGGTCGCGCCGGTAAAAAACGCCGTCTTCTGCTCGTCGTACCATAGGACGTCCCTTATCATGGCGGCAAAATTTAACTGGCGCAAAAGATCTACGCCCAGTCTGTCAAAGCTCTCGAACAGCTCCTTCACCTTCTTCTCCATATCGATGTCTTTCCGAGTCGCAATATAATAAGAAAAGAAGTTGTCGCAGCCTCTCACCGCCATATACGTCACATATCTGTCGACAAAATCCTGATCATCATAATTCTGCAGATAGGTATTCAACAGCGTATGAGCATTGTTTCCTCCCCATCTCGAACCCATCTGATCCGAATAGGCGTAGATTGCCGTCACCGGCTCCTTGCCGCGCAAAAAATCCTTCAGAACCGTTTCAACCGCCGCGTTTTCCTTGGGGACAAGGTTGTCGATCAGCTTCTCCTGGTCCCTGTTGTAGCCCCCGCTCTTTCTCTCGCTCAGGATTTTTTTATGCAGGATCGGATCTTCCTTTCGAATCAAACCCAGCATATAACTTGCGCTGTCAAAGTTCATCTCCTCCATAACCGCAAGAAATGCCTCCCGGTTGCTGCGGAACTGGGCTTCCAGAATGGACCAGTGTTTTCCCCTCACGGCCCAGGCGATCCATTCTTTCGTATCGATCCCAAAGACTTTGTCATAATTCATGCCATAACGGCTTACATCCACTTTCCCGGTGGAAACCATCCGGCTGATCTCTTCCATAACATGCATCATGTTTGCACAGTCCACCGCAAGGAACAGTGTCACCGCCGTCTTTAATACAGCGGAGAGCCCGTAATTTAAGTAGGCGGTGCCGCCCACAAGCTGAAGGAGGAATTCACTCTGGATCGTACAGACGGCGGCGCGTCTCTTAACGCTTTCGTCCACCCGCTTTTTCTGCAGGGCCTCCTTTAATTCCTGAACCGCCGAAGGGTCCTGGCTGCCGATCACCTTGTCAAAGGTATTGACAATGATACCCTCGTATCGCTCTAAAAGCTCCTGATCCTTGGGATCGGACAGAACGCCCTCCGCCGCATTTTCCTCTCCCGCCCCGTCCTTTTTCGAAAAGAGCTTTCCGATGCCGGAGAGAAGGTTCTTCGCACCCTCCGTCTTCTGGGCGGCCGGGTCGGGATATTTCGCGAGGAAATAGCACGCCATCAGTAACAGTCGTCCGTTGGCATTGCCCTGGCCGCTGTATTCTATGGCTTTTCGCAGGCTTTCCAGATTCCCGGCGGCCGTCTTCAGTATTGCCTCCACGCTGTAACCCCTAAGGCTCCAGGAACTGCCCACGATAGACTGTGCCATCACGGCCACCATCTTCGCCGTTTCCACCCCGGGAAGCTCGTTTGCATTTGTCACTTCCACCGCGAGCAGGGGTTCGCAGGTCGCCTGCCCGATAGAAAAAAGGGCGTTAAAAAACTTCCCCGCCTCTTCTTTTCTGCCCTTTCGAAAATCGCTCCGCAGCAGGTCGGGGATCTCCGTTCCGCTCACGCCTGAGAGATCCTGGACCGGAAAGCTCTCCAGGGTCTCCAGGGGAGCCTCGCCCTTTAAATAGGCCTCAACAGCGTTCACCCTCTCCGTTGACAGGTTCAGTTTTTCGATTGCCGCCACCTTTTTTTGAATTTGCATATCCTGCGGTGTCATCATAAAGTTTCCTCCCTCTTATCATAGTTTTCCGCCGCCATGTCATAAGCCGTCTTTTCCCGGCATAAGTAAACATATTCCATCAGACCGCACATAATGTCCGCCGGCCTTTCCCTCTCTTTGCCGCCCTCTTTTTTCATGCGGTGCCGCCGGCCCCTTAAATCGGCGCAGAGATCGCCCAGGGCCCTTTCCAGATACCCCATCCCATACTGCCCGGCAAGCCCCGACAGTTTCTCCATCTCCTCCAGGGCCGCATCCCCAGGCGCATCGAAACCGCTCTGCAAAGCGATCTCCAGCGTCATCAGGATCTCCTCCAGGAAGTCCGCCAGGACCCGGCCCGCCTGGCTTCTCGCGGAAGGTTCATCCCCTGCAGAAAGTTCAGACTTTTTCTTTTCGGAAGGATCCTGCGAAACCTGCTGATGCGCTTCGCCCCCATCCGAAAAATCAAAAACGGCTATGGGGTACATGCAGATCTTTCCGTCTCGAAGATAAATCCTTCCAAAGATGCAGGGCGGCCGCTCCGTGTTTACACGCTCCAGATAACGGATCCCCCAATCCTCTTTCTTGGAATATGTGAGCTCCACCGTCACCTCTCTCCCGGCACCGTCAAACAGGGGCAGGGTGAGTTTCTGCGCCTTGTCGTCAAAAACCGCCTTTTTGCATAACGAAGGCTGTAAAAAGACCAGAACCTGCTCTTCCCGCAGACTGTCCTCCTGTTCCCGGAGCCAGTCGTCCCTCTTTCGGATCCGCTCCTGAAAGAGTTTTCGAAAATCCTGATAGTACCACTTGGTTTCCTGAAAAGGAATGCTGTCCTCTACGGGCTTTGCTTCCGCCCTGGACTCCTGGCTGGAGGAAAGGCGCTTCCGCTCATCGCACTTTGCCCCCGTCAGACGAAAGGCGGCCCGCCCCATATCCTCCAGCTTCATGTCCAGCCCCCAGGGGGCCGGACTGCGCCCCGGATTTCCCCGCCTGTTTTTGTTGTCATAAAACACCGGCCGGGCCATGGTATAAGTATACCACTCCTGAGTGTTTTCTTCCAGCAGATATATGGTCTTCCCCGCGTAACCGCTCTTGTTCTCAAAGTCCCGAATCGCCGCGCCCTTAAGATCCAGGTTTCCGGCCTCCAGATATTCCGCCCGGAACTCTCCGGCCAGCCTGGTAATCTCCTCGGCTCTCTCTGTCTCCAGAAGGATGCTCACCCGCCTGTAAAGTCTCGTGATCTGGGTCAGAAGGTCCCGAGTCTGAAAGGACGCCACCCTCTTTAAATATTTTTGGTAGGATTCCTGCAGGGCCCGGAAATACCCCTCAAAATTCGGCAGGGCGGCCTGGTGGGCGACCAGGGCCAGCCGCTCCAGATTGTTCAGGATCTCCGGGGAAGTCCTCGGAAGTCCCGTTTCCATCAGTTCCAGCAGGAAACGCTTCATCTGCTCCGCGGTCTCCCGGATCTCATGGAGCTGAAAGCCGGGGCTCTCCAAAAGTTCTGCGGAGAGCTCTTCTTCCGTAGCGCTGCCCTCCTCCAGCTTACACCAGAGGATCGCTTCGGCCTTATGGGGACAGAGCCCTTTTTTGTGACAGGTACAGGAGGAATATTCCAGGGGAGAGATGAGCGTCACCCGCCAGGCATCCCCGGGAAGCTGCACCACCGCCACGGAAGATCTGGTGATCCGGGCCTTTTCCCCGGATTTCCTCTGTTTCAAGAATGTCTGATAATTCCGGGCACCCATGGCTTTCCGCAGGGTGCTCAGGGGATAAGCGGCAATCTCCCGGGACAGGGCACGGGCTGTTTCCGCTTGATCTGCTTGCTGGGACTGCTGTCCAGAAACCTGTTCCTCTGCCGTCCCCGCCTGACTTGCTTGCTGGGACTGCTGCACGGAAGCCTGTTCCTCTGCCGTCCCTGCCTGTTCCGATCCCTGGGACTGCTGCCCACACGCTTCTTTCAGCACCAGGATTCCCAGGATCACATGGCGGCAGATGCTCCGGGAGGGACAGGTACATCGGCTCTCCCCCAGAGGCATACGAATCGTAACGGTCTCCTCCCCTACTTTTACGCTGGCTTCTTCCCCCAGGGACAGGATTTCCGAAACCGTCTCTTCTTTATCTTTGTAGGCCCTCTTGACAATCCCCTTATTGGCAAGCCCGATCAGATAATCGTCCCCTATGGCCGCCAGTTGTGCCTTTAAGTCCATCATGCTATGATCTCCCCCACCCATTCCGCAAGATGCTCCGGGGTCATGGCGCCCACATAGGCCCCCATATCCGCCAGCGCCGCCGCGGCGTTCCGGTCATAATTGGGATTCGCCTCCAGGTCCAGGGCCGTGAGCGCAAGGAGCTTTGCCCCGGACTCGATAATCCCCTTGCTGACGCTGTATAGATTGTGATAACCCTCGCCCTCGTACAGGTCCGTCACCAGTACCAGGATGGTCCGGTGGGGGTTCTCGATCAGCGTCTCACAGTACTTCAGCGCGCCCGCGATATTGGTCCCGCCTCCAAGCTGGATGCTCATCAGCGTCTCCACCGGATCGGTGACATACCCGCTCAGGTCTACGACATTTGTATCGAAGATCACCAGCTTGGTGTCCAGCATGGGGAGCTTTGCGAAGATCCCCGCCATGACCGCGCTGTGGATCACGGAATCCAGCATGGATCCGCTCTCGTCCACGCAGATGACCACCCTCCAGCGGTTAAAACGCCTTAATCTGGCGTTGAAGTACACCTGCTTCAGCACCAGCTGACCCGTCTCCGTGTCATAATTCTTCAGGTTCTCCCGGATTGTCCTTTTCACATCCAGGTTTCGGGCGCTCCTGACGGGGCTGCTGGAGCTGCGGTTCAGCTTCCCGAAGAACGCAGGCCGCAGTTCCTGTTCCATCTTTCGGGAGATTTCCTCCGCCACCTTCCGCACGATCTCCCGGGCCAGGGTCAGGGTCTCTCCCTTCATCATGTCCTTTAACTGCAGCACGGTTTTCAGAAGCTCCCGGTTAGGCTCCAGCTTCCGAAGAACTTCCGGATCCGTGAGAAGCTCCGTCATGCCGTATTTTTCCAGAGCGTGGCGCTCCATGATCTCCACCGTCTGCTTCGGGAACAGCTTTTTGATCTTCCCCAGCCAGGTGGGCGCCGTCAGCCTGGAATCCTCCGAGCCGCCGCCCCGGATCTCCTGTTCCTCCCCGTACTCCCGGGAGTAGAGGTAATCAAGGACCTGTTCCATATCCGCGTACCGCAGATCCTCCCCGGAAAAAGGGATCTGTGACGACGCGTATTTTCCCAGCGTCAGCCGCCAGCGGTTCAGAATCTCCTGTTCATCCATCTCTCTTTCCTCCCGCGCTCATATTCGCTCTCGCGTACGCGTCCAGCTCCCTGCCGTAATCGGACCAGGCGGGCAGCACTTCCCGGCGCTCTGTGACCGCTTCCCGACCGCGCCCGTGAAATCCCGCCGCCGTCTCCGCGATCCGGTCGATCTCCCGGGGCGTAAAATAGGTAAAGGCCATGCGCAGTTCCGGCAGAAGTTCCATAAAATCCGCGCCCTCCACCTGACCCAGAAACACATCCAGCATTTTTAAGAAACGCCGGTCCGCAAACACCAGGTCCCGGGCGGTAAAGAACAATCCCCGAAAGAACTGGGCGGTCTTCATAGCCTGCTTTTCGGTGCCGCTCAGATACCCTTTGCAGACCAGCTCCACCTCGTCCATGCCCGTCCTGCCGCCGCCGTACAGGATCCCCTGAATACAGCCGTTGATCCCCGCCTGGATCCCGGGGTCCCTCTGCATCGCCAGCAATGTCTCAAAAAAGGAATCCCGCTCTCTCAGAAGACCGCCGTCTTCCCCCTCCCCTGTCTCCGGCCGGCCCGTGATCTGATACAGGAGTTTCAGGGCGTTCATGCAGCCCGTCAGCGCGTCTTCTTTCATACTCGCAATGACCGGCAGCATCGAGATGGCTTTTCTTACATTCTCCAAAAGCAGCTCGTCAAACCGAAGCTCCGTCTGGTAAAGCCGTCCAAGGTCCTGCATCATCACCAGGGAATCCAGGGCGTCCGTCAGGGAGAAAAAGTCCGTGTCCTTCCGGATCAGCTCCCGGACCCGGCCGTAGATCGACTCCAGCTGGTCCGCAAGGCCCATCTCAAAGACCTGTACCAGCAGTTTCGCGCCCTCTCCCGCCGTGAGATCCTTTTTCAGCTTTTCTTTCACAAGGCTCCCCGCCGCCTCTTCCAGAGTCGCGCCGTGAACGGACACATCCAGCAGGGCCGCGTCCACCTGAACATTCCACTTATAGCCCCAGATCTCCCGCATCAGGTTCCGATCCGTCCGGGCCGACAGGTTGGGGCCTTTTTTCTTCCTGGCAAACTCCGTGTGCAGGAAGCCCATCTGATAAAAGAACATGCTCATCTCCCGGTGTTTCCGGGAGGAAAAGATCGACAGCGTCACCTCGGATTCCAGGGCAGCCCCGGTCTTCAGCCCGAATTTTTTGCACTGGGCCCGGAAATCATGAATGATCGGGGGCACATCCGCCCCCTCCCAGAGACGGCCCATGCTCCCGCCGGTCATCTGCCTCCGCAGGACCCGCATGGGCGTATCCGTGGCGATATTGTACTCCCCCTTGACATAAGAAGACAGCACGGCGTCCAGAAGTTCATAAGCCCCCGGCTCCCGCTTCCCCCGAAGCGCCGCAAGCCCCTCCGCCATCTGCCAGCCGCAGATCTCGTCGTAGGTGGAGGGGTAGCCTTCCTTCTTCCGGATCTCCTTGCCGGAAGAGATCAGAAGATCCAGCACCGCCCTTCCAAAAGGATGCTCTTCACCCTGAGTCACCCCTTCCCAGATCTTCTGGTAAAAGCCCGGAAAAGGCATCCCGCTGGCGTATCCGTTCAGGGCGTCCGCGGCCTCCATGGAATAGGGCATGAGATAGACGCCCTGTTCCGAGAGGGGAATTTTGATGGGGGAGGTTTTCTCCTGTGCAGCCTTCTCCTGCACAATTTTATTCAGCCTAATACTTTCCCCGCCTGGAATCACGAAAATCCTCGGAGGATTCTGTCCGTCACCCGTCTCCTTCTCTCCCGCATCTTCTTCCAACAGTTCCTTGAGCCCCATGGTGTGGAAACCGCCCGTGACCACGAGGATTCTCGGAAGATTCTGTCCGGCACCAGGGCAGCCTCCTGCTTCTCTTTCCCCGCGCGGATCAGAACCGACTTCTCTTTCTTCGCCCGGATCAGAACCGGCTCCTCTCTCTCTTCCCCCGGCCAGCTTCCGGGCGTGTTCCAGGATCTTCTCCGCCATGCGGCGTTCCCGGGCAAGACAGCCTTCTTCCCGCAGGGCCTCCGCCGGCGTGTTTTCCCTGGCCTGGGCGCAGTAGGTCAGGAGATTGCGAAACCAGGTCTCATCCTCCATATCCAGTCCCGCGATCTCGAAATACTTCTCCCAGAACTCGTCAAAGTTCCTCAGCCCCGCCTTCTCGCAGAGGGTTTTCAGATATTGATTCTCCGTAAGGAGATAGTCGTCGTTGTAGTTCTGGCGCTCTTCCTCCCGGCGCAGGCCCTTTCCCTCCGCCTGGGAGAGCAGAATCTCCCCATAGGACAGGTCAATAAATTCCGCCGGGATCCCCAGGGCCTTCCCCGCCCGCAGCGCCGCGAGCTCCGGCGAATATTCCAAAAAGGGATAATAACACCGGTAGCGCTCTTTTTCTTCAGAGATCGTTCCCGCCTTATCGTGATAGGAATAATAAATGGCAAAAGGAGCCTTCGTCTCCTCATGGGTCATCACCGGAAGCAGCGCATTGGCGTTTTCCGGTCCCTCCACCAATATGACGGAGGGTTTGCAGCTCTCCGCCATCCGGCGCACATGAAACGCGCAGGCCGGACTGTGATGCCTCACCGGAAGCAGGATTATCTCAACCATTTCCTGGCTTCGTAATATTCGCTCCATATACCGCCCTCTTTACTGCTCTTGTCTTTGATCACCGTGTTGAAATAACTCTTTACCTTTTCCAGATCCTCCCGGTTCTCCTTGGAGACGGCACCCACCAGATTCTGCACCAGGCAGTCCACACTCATCCTCTCCCCCTCATAGTAGTAACCTGTGATCATGGTCTGATAGTACACCGAGACCGCCTCCGCCGTGCTCATCACCGATGAGGGCCTGTCGATCCTGTGTCCGTAGGAGGAAACGCCCTCCCGGAGCTCGTGATAGGTGGAGGCAAGAAGCTCCGCCACATCCTCGTCCGGCGTCATCTGAATATGGCTCTCTTTTGCCAGCTGCCTTACCTCGTTCAATATGATCTGCTTCTCCAGGGCCACTTCCCGGACAGGCATCACCGTCTCGAAGTTAAACCGCCTCTTCAGCGCGCTGCTCATCTCGTTGACGCCCTTATCCCGGGTGTTCGCCGTGCCGATCACATTAAAGCCCTGGCTGGCAAACAGGAAGCCGTCGTCCCCCAGCTCCGGAATACTGAGCGTCTTGTCCGACAGGACGCTGATCAGACTGTCCTGGATCTCCGCCGGCGTCCTGGTGATCTCTTCAAAGCGCGTGATAATACCCTTTTCCATGCCCACATAAAGGGGCGCCGGAACCAGGGCCTCCCTGCTGGGCCCTTTCGCCAGGAGCAGCGCGTAATTCCAGGAATACTTGATCATGTCCTCAGTGGTCCCGGCGGTTCCCTGGATGGTATTCGTGCTGACGCCGCTGATCGCCGCCGACAGCAGTTCAGACAGCATCGTCTTTGCCGTGCCCGGCTCCCCCACCAGCATCAGGCCCCGGTTTCCCGCCAGCGTGATGATGCAGCGCTCCACCAGAGCGTCGTTGCCGAAATATTTTTTCTCGATCTGATACTCCTTTCCCTGGTAAACAATGGGGGTTTTGCTCCCTAAGATAAAGGTGCGCACCGCCACGGGGGACATCTGCCAGTTAGTGGGCCGCTTCCCCTGGTCCGTAGCTTTCAGCGCCTCCAGTTCTTCCCGATACCGTATTTCCACAGGTGGTTTGATCGTCTCTTTCAAGATGGTTTCTCCTCTTTTCTTAAATTGTTACCGTTCCGCCCGCGCCCTCCTCGAAGCGGCGCAATCTCACTACTTCTATCTTAAACATTTTTAGCTGCCAATGCAACTAAGAAACGCGGAAAGTCTTGCTCAAAATCGACAGCCATATTTCTCATTTTTCATAACACAGCGTTCCTTACGCTTCACTTTGAAATAAAGTTCTTCATAGATAATTCCACCCACGCAATTCTATTCCGGCCAACAGGATACATGGTAGAAAAATTGACAGAAAAAGCTATAATTGTTTTGAAAGCACAGGGAATATTTTCTCTGAAATGTTGTCTTTATAGGTGAAGGCCTTCAAAATAAAATCATACGAAAAGGGGGATTGAAATGGAGGACCGGGAAATCATCGGTTTGTATTTCAAGCGGGATGAAAAAGCAATCACGGAAACAGCGGCGAAGTACGGTACATTTTGCCACAACATCGCTCTGAATATATTGTCGATCAATGAAGACGCGGAGGAGTGTGTCAATGACACCTATTTGCAGACATGGAACTCTATACCTCCTCAAAAGCCGGATAAACTTGGCGCATGGCTGGGAAGAGTCGTCCGCAATACTGCCTATAACCTCTGGAAGAAAAACCACCGGCAGAAGCGCTATACGGGTATGGAGGAAATCCTGAATGAGTTAGAGGACTGCATACCCTCCCCCGATACCGTGGAACACAAGATCGAAGAACAGGAACTAACCAAAGTCATCAATGCATGGCTTGCGTCACTGCCGAAGAATGACCGTATCCTTTTTGTGCGCCGCTATTGGCATGGCGAAGCAGTAAACGCGCTTTCGCAGGAAAGCGGCATGTCTCCGTCCAATATGGCAAAGAAAATGTTCCGGCTTAGGCAAAATCTAAAATCCAGACTGGAAAAGGAGGGCCTCTCCCTATGAAAGAAAAGGAAACCTTAAAACTTTACAACAGCCTTACAAACATCGATGATCAATTTATCGAGGAAGCCCGGACAAAGGCAGGGCGAACAAAAAAGAATAATTGGTACAAATGGGCGGTTCCGGCTGCTTGTCTGTGCCTTGGGATTTGTGTTTTTACGGTCTGCCGTCTGTTTTCTAATCCGGAGGATGGCCGGAGGGAAGGACAGGGAACACGGACAGAAGTGGTGGAAATAGGCAGTCTGGAGGAGCTTGCTTCGTCCTATGGCAGTGATCTTTTGGCCGAAAAGTTAGTTGCCTCCGCCGCTAAAACCACCTCCATTCGTTTGAGCTACACCCAGGGCGAAGATGCCTCTGACCCTGCCGCCTGGAATACCCTCTCCATCAAAGGGGATTACAACGGAAATGATTTTACTCTGGACTGCAGTTTCGACGGCGAAAGCGACAGAAAAGACCAAACGGAAGCCTACGCCGTGACCCAATATGGGAATGTGGAGGTAACCATCTACCAGGAAGAAAGCGATTGGAGCGATCCCTATATTTATCGCGCTGCGTTCACTGTGGACGGCGTGGCCTACAATCTGTCCATCCATTCCGACGACCCGGAGGAAATCAATGATTATCTGAACATCCTTCTTGGCGAACCTGAAGACAGCAATACTCAGACCGTAACGGATGTGCTGGGCTTCGATGTGTGCCGCGTTGAGATGGAGGAAATCAACCCGCACCAGGTGATGTGGCACTATTATGTTGAAGTGAACGGTGAGGACATATGCGTGGCAGAGCAGTTTGGTTACGATAACCACCCGGAATCATGGAGCCGGGATTTAGACGGCGACGGCGTACCTGAGCTGATCTGCAATAATCAATATGGAGATGGCGTTCAGATGGTTTATGTCTACCGCAACAACAACGGCAGCATAGAAGAAGGACATATTCGATGGTCTTACTATGAAGAAAAATTTGGCTGGCCCAATAATGAACATGGAGTAGCCGGCATGCCCGTAGAGCTGTACGACCCGGAGCGGGATATTTTTACGGTCACTCGCTATGACTATGACTCTGACACCACGGTGACGGCAGAGTTTGACGACGGATTGATTCCTTTCGAATTTCTTCCGTTCACGCACTCACTGTAAAAAATTGTCAATGCGAAAGTGCGAAAGTTTATCAGATCGAATAATACCTCTCCATAACGGAGAGGTATTATCCGATCTATTTTGAAGCCCTGTACCAAAGCCGGATCGTGAATTGAACAGAGCTAATATCTCTGCTTCTTTCCAAACCGACTAATACAGGCGATCTTAATTTGATACCTTAAACTCGAGCATAAAATTTTTTCAATTTATACTTGCCTTTTTATTAACAGGCTTTCTATTATGCCAGACACAATAAAGAAAACCTGGATCGTTATTTCTTTCTTCTGTTTACTTGATTCAAAAGTACCTTTTCATTATCAAAGGCGTCATTAGTTCCATCAATTCATCAGCAATACGCCTGCTTTTGTCATCTAGTATCTTCTTTTTCTGTTCTCGCGCCCATTCCACAGCCTTTAGCTGGTCTTCCAGACGTTCACTTAATATTACATGTTCTTCCATCACGCTATACACCTCCTATCGGTTCTCATAGTTTATGCCTACATTATAACAGTTTTTTAAAAAATAATCTGCCGCTTCCTGTAAATCTTTCATTTTTTTTGATTTATTGTTTAAATCAACTGCCTCATTAAACAAAATAACTGCTTTGTTAAAATCATATTTGTTATTCTTTACCATATATGACACATTTCCCAGATTGGTAACTACCACCATCATTTTCACCGTTTCATATCTTAGCAAAAACTGTATATCAGGTAACGAAAATGCTGAAAGAGAAGGATGATTATGCAATACAAGCACCACGCAATCACCCGAAGCTCGTATCAGGTGGTATGATGTCGCATCACTCAAGGGATCTACATCATGTTCCGTTCCCAATGCAATTCCAAGATAACGTTCTCCTTTTTCTATTAGACTAATACTATCAAGACTATAAGTAACCGCCACCTCATTAGAATCATTTTCTTCTTTGGAAATCTTCAAAACCTGTCTTGTAAGTTCTCGAAGATTATCATATTCTGTTTCAGGTATTTCCTTATATTGAATATATGGAACTTTATCAATAGCTTCCTCTGTGATCATTATCTTGTGATCTCGTTTTTTCGCCATTTCAAGATCATTTCCCATCTGTTTTTCCTCCTCTCTTCATCTTTACCAAAATCTTAATAAATAATATGTTTCCCACTATCTGGGCTTTTTATCTTCTAACTTGACTAACACATTATATAATTCTCGCTGCCGTTTTTTTAAGCCGTCTTTCTCATTCTTTTTCATGACTCGACCTGCTCTATAAAATTCTCAGCCGCATTGGATTCCGCCGCATAATTTAATGTAATCGTTTGCTTACGCACAACCTATCTGCCCGCTGTAAATCATATCGATTTTCTACTGCCAAAATATTGTCACACTTTTATTATAGCAAATTTCATAATATTCACAATCCATTTATCAACTAACAAACAAATTTATTGTCAAAGAAAACTTCCCAACCCCCTTGTTTTCCTTTATGATAAAAAGTGTGATATCATAAATATTGAAAATAATCCCCTCCGCCCTGCATATCCGCCCCGCAAACTGCGACATATATAATAGAAGCACAAAAGATTCCGCTCTGGAAAGGAAGAAAGACCTTATGGAAGACAATGAGATCATCCGTCTGTATCATGAACGGGATGAAAATGCGATCGCCCAGACCGACCTCGCCCACGGCGCTTTCTGCAGGAGACTGGCGTTTCATCTTCTGTCCAACAGGGAAGACGTGGAGGAATGTGTGAACGACACCTGGATGGCCGCCTGGACGCGGATGCCGCCGGACTGGCCCATGTCCCTGCGGGCTTTTCTGGGGCGCATCACCAGGAACCTCTCCATCAGCCGTTTTCGAAAGAACAAAGCGATAAAGCGACACGCCGGGATCGAAGTCATGCTCTCCGAGCTGGAAGAGTGCGTCCCGGACAGCGCGGTGGAACTGCAGATCGAACAGAAACTTCTCTCCGAGATCATCAGCCGCTGGCTGGACAGTCTGAACGGAGAGGACCGCGCGCTCTTTATCAGGCGGTACTGGTACGCGGATACGGTCAGGGAGCTGGCCGGGGAGTGCGGCGTCACCGCCAATCAGATGGCCAAGAGGATGCAAAGGCTTAGGGAGAGCCTGCGGCAGGCATTGCAAAAAGAAGGCGTGGAAGTTTAACACGGAGAAAGGACGAAATCATATGAATGGAGAAGATCTTTACAATGGCGTGACGGAGATCCGGGACGACCAGATCGCGGAGGCCCAGAACCTCGCCGGGCAAAAGACCGCCCGCAAAAGGACAAAGCTGCCCCGCGGGAGGCGATGGCTGGCCCCTGTGGCGGCAGTGCTCGCCGTCGTCATGATCGCCGGATCTTTCCTGAATCTTCGGAACGGTTCCTTGAACGCTTACGCCGTGTCCACAGCGGAGTACCCGAAACAGGCGAAATATTCTGCGATCAACGATACCCCCGTGCTGGAGGCCCGACAGGAACGGTACCGTTTTGCCGAAATCTATGCCGGGACCATGGAAAACTTTACATCGGCCGTACTGCCCGGACTGCTCTCCGGCGCGGGGACGGAAAACCGGATCTGCTCTCCCGTCAATGTCTACATGGCGCTCTCCATGCTGGCGGAGCTGACGGAGGGTGAGAGTCAGGGGCAGCTCCTGACGCTCCTGGACTGCGATACCCTGGAAACCGTGCGCACCCGGGCAAACGCGCTGTGGAACGCCAATTATATAGACGACGGCACCGTGACCAGCATCCCCGCCAACTCCCTCTGGCTCAGCGAAGACCTGGAATTTGTCCAGAAGACCCTGGACACCCTGTCCGATACCTATTACGCCTCCTCCTATCAGGGCAAAATGGGGACGAAAAAATTTGACGGCGCGATGCAGAGCTGGATCGACCAGAATACCCGGGGACGCCTGAAGAAGCAGTCCTCCCGTCTCGAGATGGACCCGGAAACCATCCTCGCCCTGGTGTCCACGTTATATTACCGGGCAAAGTGGAGTCATGAGTTTCAAAAGAGCAAAACTTCCCCGGAAGTGTTCCATGCCCCGGACGGGGACCGGACCGTGGATTTCATGCACGAGGCTACGGACAGCACTTATTACTGGGGGGAGACGTTTTCCGCCGCTTCCAAATATCTGAGAAACAGCGGCAATATGTGGTTTATCCTTCCCGACGAGGGCGTGAGCGTGGACCAGCTTCTCACGGACGGCACGGCCGCGGACTTTCTCAACGCCGTGACGTCTTCCTCCGCGGACCGAAATTGGGAGAATTCCAAATATCTGGAGATCCACCTTTCCCTACCGAAATTCGACGTATCCAGCGATCTTGACCTGACGGAATCCCTGAAAGCCCTGGGGGTGACGGATGTATTTGATCCCAATACGGCGGACTTCTCCCCTATGCTGGAAGAATCTTCCCTGGAAAAGCTCCCCCTGCCGCCTTATATCTCCTATGTCAAACACGCGGCAAGGGTGACTATCGACGAGGAAGGCTGCGAAGCGGCTTCCTATGTGGTACTGCCTGCAGCCGGAGCCGGAGCGCCGCCGGACGATGAAGTGGATTTTATCCTGAACAGGCCCTTCCTGTTTGCCGTTACAGGACCAAACGGCGCGCTCCTGTTCGTGGGGATCGTAAATCAACCCTGATCATCCGATCCACTGCAGTTTCAGCTCATAGAGATAATTGCCCGCCGGGATCCGGTACGCGGGGTGGATGTTCCTGGTCCACCCCGTGTCGCCGCCCAGGCCCGCGTGTCTGCCGTCCACAGTCAAGCTGACACCCTTGCTTTCCCCAAGTTTCTCCTGATAATCCGCCTGCATATATTGTTCCAGCGTCCAGGGAAGCGCGGAAAAATGGAACAGGCCGCTTCCCGTGATCCGCATGCCGCTCCCCTCCGCATCCTTGATCTCCAGCCATCTCACATCCTCTTTGCCTCCGCATTCACAGGGCTTCACATAGGGAACATGCTGGTTCCGCACGGTGTCCGTGTATTTTCCCACAAAGGCGCAGCTCTTTCTGTCGGCATAATTTTCCTGGGGCCCCCGGCCATACCAGCTCAAATACTCATATTCTTTCGGCAGTTCAAAACTCTGGCCGATCCGGGGCAGCGTGTCCGCCGGGACGCTGTTTACAACTTTGGTGAGCATCCGGATCCCCTTTCCGCTGATCTGGTATTCCCTCTCTAAATACAGCCCGCCGCCGCAGAAGGAGAGCGCTTCCTCCAGGAACACCATAGTTCCCGTGCTGTGCCAGCGAATCCTTTTCACAGTGCAGTCCGGGCGGTCCAGGGACGCCCGCTTCCAGTCCGCGGCGTAGTTATTGTCGTCCGACTGACCCTCATCGATGCCTGTGGGCGCTCTCATAAAGCGGTTCCTGACAGCAAAGAACAAGTCCTTTCCCCCGACCCGGCACAGGGAAATTCCCGCCTTCTGTTTCTGATAGAGAATCTGCAAACCTTCCCCCGCAATAGAGATGTATGTCTCATCTTCCGAAACCCGGAGCGGCCGATCGCACCACAAGTCCGTTTCTTCCCGGTACACCTGGGAACCCTTTGCTTCCAACTGGATTTTATAGACCAGATGGCCTGCTTTTGCGTAAACGCAGTCCTCCTTCCGTCTCACATAGAAATTCCAGAAGGATTCCCCTTTTACCAGCGCAGGATCGTAGGGCGGCGCGATGGGAACCGCTTCTCCCGGCGGCACGCACAGACCGTCTATCACGCCCTCCTGCACACACTCCCCGTCGCTCAAAAGCTCCCAGCTAAATGCAAACTCGGACAGATCGGAGCGAAAAGATTCATTGTGCAGATAGTAAGCTCCGGCCATACCGTGCCAGCTTTCGTATTTCAGATAGACTGGCGCCTGGCAGACCTTGATCTCCTCTGCACAGGGTTTCGGGCTCAGATCCGCAAATAAGATCCCGTTGAGGCACATATCCGGAACCGGGTCCGCCACCTTCTCCCCGAAAGCTCCGGCATAGCGGAACCTCAGCGCACCGTCCTCCCCTTTCTGCACAAGAGCCTTATCTATGAAATCCCAGAGAAATCCGCCCTGAAACCGCGGGTATTTTCGGATCAGCTCCCAAAATTCTTCAAAATTCCCGCCGCTGTTGCTTTTGGCATAGGCATACTCGCACATGATGAAAGGTCTTTCATCCCCGCTTGCCATACATTCCTCGATCCACTCCCTGCCGGGGTACATGGGCGCGATGATATCGCTGGAAGCCGGGTGAGAACCGCCCGATTCATACTGTACCGGGCGGTTGTCATAAAATTTCAGCCATCCGTACAGGGCCGCATGGTTCGCGCCCACGCCGGACTCGTTGCCAAGGCTCCAGACGATGACGCAGGGGTGGTTTTTGTCCCGCAGGCACATGCGGGCGCCGCGCTGCAGATAGGCGTCTGTCCAGGCAGGATGGTCGCTCAAACCTCCCCCATAGCCATGGGTCTCGATATTCGCTTCATCCACCACATAGATCCCCAGCTCGTCGCACAGCTCATAAAAGCGGGTGCTCTTCGGATAGTGACAGGTACGGACCGCGTTGAAATTCAGCTCCTTCAGCTTCAAAAGCTGATCCCTCAGTTCTTTCTCCGTGACGCTGCGGCCCGTATAGGCGCTGTGCTCGTGCAGGTTCACGCCGCGGATGATGAGCCTGCGTCGGTTCAGCTGCAGGACGCCCTTTTCTATTCGCACTTCCCGGAACCCTATCCGGCAGCTCTCAACATCCAAGAGGCCCCCTTGTCCGTCCAGCAGTTCCACCACAAAAGTATAGAGACAGGGCCTTTCGCAGTCCCAGAGCTCCGGATCCGGTATGGGAATCGTCTCCTCTATCACATACTTTGCCCGCAGATACGCGCAGTATTCCGAAACCCTCTTCGTCTGAAAAGTGGTCACGCACTCTCCGTTTTCCCGAAAAAGCGTGATCCTGGCGGAACAGTTCCCGCACAACGCCTCCCCCGTCTCCGTCCAGACGCGCACCCGGATGCTTGCGTCCCGCAGGGTCTCCCCAAACAGGGTCTGCACTTGATAGTCCGCGATGTGCAGCGGATTTCTGGCGTACAGGTCCACGTCCCGGTAAATGCCGTGCAGATGCCAGTAATCCTGGTCCTCCAGATAACTCTGGGGACTGAAGCGATAAACCTGCACGGCCAGGAGATTTTCCCCCGGCTCTGCAAGCTCCGTGATATCAAATTCCGCGTCCAGCTTGCTGTCCTCGGAGTAACCGGCTTCCTTACCGTTTATAAATAAGAGAACGGCCGTCTCCACACCCCCGAAATTTAAGGTGATCTTTCTGCCGCTCCAGCTGTCCGGGACCTGAAATCTGCAGTAATAGCAGACGGTCAGATTGTCCTTCGGGATGTGCGGAGCCCTCAGATCATAGTTCCCCTCCGTCACTTCCACCTCAAAGCTTCTGTCCGCGCCGCTCCGGTCAAAGGGATACAGCGTATTCGTATAGACCGGTTTTCCAATGCCCTGCAGTTCCTGACAGGACGGGACCGGGATCTCCGGCATGTCTTCCAGACGCCGGCCGGGATGGGCCCAATCCTCCGGTACTTCTTCCGGGGACGGGTAAACCGCATACTTCCAGCTCCCATTCAGACTGATATGATACCTGGATCCTGCCTTTCCCCGCGCCTTCGCCTGTTCCACATTCTCGTATGCGCCAATGGGAACATGCATTTCCATTCTGTTCTTAGAACTGACGATCTCTCTGCCGGACCAATACGGAACACTCATGCCGATCTCCTTTCAAGGACAATAAGCCCGCTAAACCGTTGTTTCTAAATTAAAATAATATCCTTTTTTCCCTTGACAATCAATCCATTTTTTTATATTATCTTTTATGTTACCGCATCAGTTCCGCTGCCCGCAGGACTGCTGCCCTATCACAATACGGCGCGTGGCTCAGCTTGGTAGAGCGCTGCGTTCGGGACGCAGAGGTCGCGTGTTCGAATCACGTCGCGCCGACGAGAGAATATGTTTTCCTGCAAAAAAGCACGGTTAAGCCGTGCTTTTTTCATATCATTCTTCCCCCCTATTCCAATATCAGCAAACCCCTTAACAATTTTTCAGCGCGCTCCTGTGCAGCAATTTCAAAATCCTCATATGCCGACAGTCAAAAATCCTCTATTCTGTCTGAGCGGACGACGGAATGTACTTCTTCAGCATCCTTACATGAAACGGAACCGAGACGAGGACGGTCAGCAGGTCGGCGATGGCCTGGGTCAGCTGGATGCCGGTCAGTCCGATGCAGGCGGGCAGGATCAGGATCAGGGGGATAAAGAAGATCCCCTGGCGGCAGGAGGCCAGGAAGGTGGCAGGAGCCACAAAACCCAGCGACTGGTAGAGCTGGTTGACAAAGGTGGAATAGCCCAGGAACGGAAGCGACATGCTCAGATACCGCAGCATCCGACCCCCGATCGCGATAACCTCGGTATCCCCCCGGCGGAACAGTCCGATGATCTGGCCGGAAAAGAAAAACAGGACGGCCGCCGCGGTCACGCCGTAGAGCGTGCCGAGAAAGATGGCGGCATTGAACGCTTTTCTCACGCGGTCGTACCGCTTTGCGCCGAAGTTATATCCGGCCACCGGCTGAAAGCCCTGGCCCACTCCGATCAGCATACTGCGGAGCAGCATATAGATCTTGTTGGCGATGCTGACCGCGGACATGGCGGCGTCGCCGTAGGGACGGACGGCGATATTCAGAAGGGTGGTGGCGACGCTCCCGAGACTCTGCCGGAAGACGGTGGGCAGGCCCACGCGGAAGATCAGCAGGTAATCTTTCGGTTTCCGGCTGGTCCGAAGTGGGCGGAGCTCCACGATGGATTTTTTCGTGACAAAGAAGGACAGCAGGATCAAAAAGGAAAAGATCTGGCTGACCATGGTGGCGATTGCGGCTCCGGCCACTCCCATCCGCAGCCCGAAGATGAACAGGGCGTCCAGTCCGATGTTGAGAATCCCTCCGCTGCAGAGGCCGATCATGGAGAAAGAAGCCCTTCCCTCCGCCCTCAGAATATTGTTCAACACAAAGGACGAGCAGAAGACCGGCGCTCCGATCAGGATCCAGAAACCGTAATCGCAGGCCAGCGGCAGCGCCGTATCCGTAGCGCCGAAGAGATGCATGAGAAAGGGCAGGTCGGCCAGCCCCAGGATCATGAGGAGCACTCCCATCAGAAAGGCGGCCACGAATCCGGAGGTGCCGTAGAGATCAGCTTCCTCCTTTTTCTGCTCCCCCAGCCTCCGGGAGATCAGACTCTGAGCACCCATGCCGAAGCCGTAGCCCACCGCCTGGATGATGGACTGGATAGAATAGACCACGCCCACCGCGCTTGTGGCGGAGTTTCCAAGGGAAGACACAAAGTAGGTGTCCGCTAAATTGTAAATGGACGTGATGAGCATGCTGAACATGGTAGGAACGGACAATTTCAGAACCAGTCCGAAGACCGGTGACTCCGTCATTCGCCTGTACTCTTCCTCATCTTTTTTATTTTCGACTGTAACTGCCATAAAATGCCTCGCTTATTTTTTCTGAAACGACTCACCCTATATACAACTATATACAACTATATACAACTACACAAAGCACAGGATGCTTTCCAGCATGCTTCCGCATAACGATCCGGGTTCCGACATGCCGCCGCATGACAAACTCAATTTCCGGCCCGCCGCATAACGATCCGATTCCCACCGCGCCAACGCTTGACAACCCGATTTCCACCGCGCCGCCACATGGCAATCCGGTTTCCGCCGCGCCGCATGACGATCCGGGTTCCGGCGCACCACTACATTATACATCAGAATACCCGCTGTTACAACACCAACCCGGCAGTTCCGCCCGCCGCCGGAACTATTGCTTGAAGTGTTGCATTTGAATGACGAATCTGGTAAAATATAGAAAATATATCAGCTTAAGGAGGAGAATGCTTTATGTTGGGAAATAACCGGAAAACCATCGGTATTTTCGCCGAAAACACCGCTAACGAATTTCAGCATAAAATGTGTGACGGCATCATCCGTGAAGCCCGGGACAGAGGCTACAACGTGGCGATCTTTTCCTCCTACGGAAGTTACGGTCAGAGCAAGCTCTTCTGCGTGGGCGATATGCAGCTGTACCAGCTGCCTCCCTATGAGGACCTGGACGGCGTCATCCTGGTGCTGGACACCATGGAGGACAAGGAAAACATAGCGAAGGTCATCGATATCGTAAAATCCCGGTGCACCTGCCCCATCGTCAGCATGCGCATGACCATCCCCGGAGTCAACAATATCCTGGTGGATAACTCCACCTGTATGGAGAGCGTGATCCGCCATTTCATCGAATACCACAAGCTGAAGAGGATCTGTTTCATGTCCGGCCCCGCCAGTCATTTCGACGCGGTGGAACGCCTCAATTCCTTTAAGCGTATCATGGAGGAATACCATCTTCCCGTGGACGACCACCAGATTTTTTACGGGGATTTCTGGAAACACATGGGGAAGCCTGCCTGCGACTGGTTCTTTGACAGCCCGGAAAAGCCGGAGGCCATCATCTGCGCCAACGACTACATGGCGGTGTCTGTGGCAAGCGAACTGGCAAGCCGCGGGATCCGGGTGCCTGACGATATCCTTGTCAGCGGTTACGACGGACTGGACTCCTCCATCTCCTTCTCACCGTCCATCACCACCGCCGTGGCGCCCTTCCAGGAGATGGGACGCAACGCGGTACAGCTGATCGACGAACAACAGACGAAAAAGATTGTTCCGAAAAACTGTTTCCTGCAGTCCACGCTCCGCCTGGGCGAGTCCTGCGGGTGCATCAAGAGATACAACAGCGACCTGATCTTTGCCAGGACAAACCAGTACGAAACCCTGGAGAGCAACAACCACCGGGCAATCCTCTTCAGCTTCATGTCCATCCGGCTGAGCGAGACGCAGACCATGGAGGGCGTTTCCGACATGCTCCCCCGGTACTTGAACGCATTTGACAACCTCCAGCGCTACGCCGTATGCCTGAACCAGAACATGGATTGCGATCACAAGCTGCTGCACTACACGGATACCATGGAAGTGCGGGCGGCGTTCCGGGACGGAGAGAGCCTCGGGCATGTTCGGATCCCCTATGAAAGAAAAGAGCTTCTTCCCTCCCAGATCACCGGGCCGGAACCTCAGGTATGGTACTTCGTGCCCCTGCACTTCCTGGATTACGGGCTGGGATACGAGGCCCTGCGGTTCAGCGACGAACACCCCGCCGGCATTGTGAACTTCCAGTTTAACGTGAACCTGAGCAATAAGATCTACGAGACTCTCACCTACGCAAAGATGGAGAAGATGATCGAAGAGCTGGAGAAGACTTCCTTCCAGGACGCGCTGACGGGATTATACAACAGGGGCGGCTTTATCCGGTTTGCGGGCCAGCTCTTCCAGTCCAGCAGCGATAAGAGGACGCCGGTGTTCGTCGCCGTGATCGACATGGATAACCTGAAAAAGGTCAACGACAACCACGGCCATATCGAGGGGGATTTTGCCATCAAGCGGGTGGCTAACGCGATCTCTGGCCGCTGCAGCGACCACTTTATCTTTGGGCGGACCGGCGGCGATGAATTTCTCGTCATCAGCCAGAACGTCACCGAAGAGGAAGGCGCCCGCCGCCTGGAGCAGATCGAGGAGGATCTGGTGGAGTTTAACGCCACCGGGACAAAGCCCTACGCGATCCATGTAAGCTCCGGCTATTATTTAGAAATACCGAGCCCGGAGGATACCCTTTCGGAGTTCGTCAAGGTGGCGGACCGCTTTATGTACCACAATAAAATCGAAAACAAAAAGAGACGCGGCGAGAGCCTACGGTAGGCTTCTGACCGCGATATAAGTATCCCGCACCAGGGGCATCTCCCAGGAGACGGTGTTCCATAATCTTTGAAATTCTGTGACAGGAACCTTACGATTATAGTACAGGTTCCTGTCATTTCTGTTGTTCTCCATGGATTCCGCGAGGTATATGTATTCCCCGTCATATCCCACCACCGGTATGAAGTGGAGCCAGCGTTTCCCCGGATAGGTCTTGATATACGCGATCACGGGAACGCCCCGGCTGACTTCCCTCTTTAACTGCTGAAGATTTCCGCGGCAGTACTCCGCGCGGTAACGCTTTCCATCCGAAGATCCGGCTTTCTCCAGCTCCCTGTTCAAGAGCCTTACCAGCCCCTTGGGATGCACCGCGCCTTTCTTTGTCTTCGAGGGCATCCTTTGATACAATTCCTCTCCCAGCGCCGGAATCCCCAGATTTCTCAGGACATACGCGGCCGCGTAGCCGGAACAGCTCGGGCCTCTCTGCAGGTCCATACGGTTTTCCTTCCGGATCAGATATTCCTCCGGCGGCTTTTCCCGTCCCCAACGGAACCTGGGAACCCCCTCCCAAAAGCAATCCAGGATCGTCGCTATGACAAGGTATTCCACCATTGTTGCCAACAACCATATCACATAATACATACTTTTCTCCTGATACCACACACGCCATTTCAGAAAACAGCGGGCGATACGGATCATAGAACCTTATTCATACGAAACATACTGGCTATAGTTATCCCAGATACAGCACATCCAGGTCTTTCCCTGGTTCAGGACAATTTCTTTTCCGTCCTTGTCGTAAAAATAGTCCGCTCCAGTATCGCTCTCTTTCTTCCAGGTCCCCTCGATCACCTTGCCGTTTGTAAAGATATAGCAGTCTCCGCTTCCATGGATCCCAAATGCCAGATAATCATAATTGGGATCATTGGGAAGCCTTTCTTCGCCGTGGCAGACCTTGAACACCACATTGGTAACTTTAATCTGCTCATCATTCATATTGTCGATCATAGGATCGCCGTACTGATAACGATAATAGAGGCGATCTTCCGGATGATACTCAAAATGAGGGTTGTCCTCGCCATAGTTTCCATAACCGCCGCTGTTGTTTCCTTTGCCGCCGGGCCAGATCATCGTAGCGTCAGGGCAATCGTCATAAGTGGCAAGACAATCGTTGGCAAAGGAAAACGCCTGTTCAAAAGTGGAGCGATACTCCTTTTCATATCCTCTCGCCTCAACGCCGGCCGTATATTTGTCCGTGTTCAGATAGCCGGTAAACTCGGAAGCGCACCCGGGGAGCAGACTGGTATCCCGGAAGAACGCCGCATCATACCCGTTATAAATACCCGCCACGGCTGCGCTGATATTGTCGATTCTGTCGGAATTGATCAGTTCCTCCACCCAGGGACGGGCAAGTCCCCAGTTGACATAAATCGAATCGAAGGACATCGCCTCATAAATGTAATAGTCACGGCTGGAACGGATCGGCCCGATCTTTCCAAGGTCGTCGTAGTCCTCAAAAAGGCACATCAGACGAGTGATACGTCCCTCCACAGGCGCCTCGTAGATAATGCTGGCCTTGGAAATGCCGTACTGATGCAGCTTAGGCGAACTGGAACTGTAACCTGCGCGCTCATTGTTAGGGATCATGACCGCCATGTTCCGGCGCTTTACCACATTTTCATCCTTCCACTCGCCGGTCAGATAACTCTGCATCTTCCCGTCCTTCACTTCCCGCTCAATGATAGGATTATTCTCTCCGCCTGAAGAAATTCCATCTTGTTCAGACTGGGACTGGCTGTCCTCCGTATCCTCAATATCCTGCGAATTGTTTGTCGATCCTTCCAATCCATCCATATCCTGAATCGACTCGCCCTCTAAAATCGGAGAACCCACCGGCTGGTTGGCATTGCAGCCCGAAAGAACAAGTGTGATCGCCAGCGCCATCATAGCTATTTTTCTTTTCATATATGCAGATCCTTTCATTTTATGTGGAATTTAACCCAACTATACTTTAACACTTCCGATAGGACATTGTCAAACATTCCGCGCCCTTTTATAGAGGAAGTTTTTCAGGCATCCGTCAATCCTCGATCAGTCTCAGGCCCGCGGTGTCCGTCACCGGCAGAGAAAACAGGATTGCCTTTGCCGGACTGTCGGGGCCCGCTTTCTCCATTACCGCCTTCATGATCGGGTTCTTCTGCTCTGTTTTTGTCACGATAAAAAAGATTTCCTTCTCCGCCGCCAGGGACACGCCCATAAACTTTTCAGCGTGCTCCATGCCCGTGCCTTTTGCCGGGAGCACGGTTCCGCCGTATGCCCCGGCCTCCCGGGCCGCATCCATCACAAGTTCCATGTAACCCCTGTCCGCAATGATTATGATCAACTCATGTTCCGTACCCTTCAAGGCCGATTCCTCCTCTTTCTGATATTCGTCCTTCGTCAGCAGAAACCGAAGCGCTTTTTTCCCGCCTATGCTGCTCAAAGGGACGGCAAAAGCGATGCCGCCTCCCGGCGCGTCGATGTGAAGCTTCTGCCGGAGCGCCTTTTTCAGGGAAAGCCAGCCCTCTTCCTCCTGCACCGCAAAGATCACGGTCTTCTCGGTGCCCTCCAGCCCCAGATAATTTAAGATATCGCTGCCTGCCGTCCCGGTCCCCATCGTCATAAAAGTGACTTCCAGGCCCTTCTCTTTATATAGTTTTGCGTATTTTCCACCGTTCTTTCTGTCCACGATCACAGCGGTCAGGTACAGTCTTCCCATATCATTCTTCCTGCCTTAAAGATTTCACAGCCCGGCCCGGGGTCTCGGTTTTCGATTGCCGCCGTTCCCTCCGTCGCCCGGCCCTTTTCGCCTTATACAAGCTTGCCTGCGCATATTCCTCTGAAATTTTGATTCCGATTATGCCGCACTACCGTTTATTTTTCTACCTGAGCGGCAATGAAAAATCGGCCTTGGTTCCGCCATGCTACAGCTCGATGATCTCCATATCCCCGAACGCCTCCAATGCCACATACTGCTGCCTCTGCACTTCCCTGTGCCGCCTGCTCTCCTTGAGCCTAAACACCAGCCCCATGATCTGGATCGTGATCAGCGGCGTCATGGCCACCATCGCCACCACCCCGAAGGCGTCCGTGATGATGTTCCCTCCCGCCGCCTGGCAGGCCCCCATGGCAAAGGGGAGCAGGAAGGCCGCCGTCATAGGGCCGGAAGCCACCCCGCCGGAGTCAAAGGCAATGGCGGTAAACAGCTTCGGCACAAAAAAGCTTAAGATCAGGGCCGCCGCGTACCCCGGGACCAAGAACCACATGACGGAAATCCCCGTGAGCGCTCGAAGGAGCGCGATCCCCACGGAAAAGGAGACCCCCACAGACAGGCTCAGGCCCATGGCCCTGGCGGAAACCGCGCCGGAAGTCATCTCCTCCACCTGCTTTGTAAGCACGAACACCGCCGGTTCCGCAAGCACGATAAAATAGCCGATCACCATGCCAACCGGTATGATGATCCAGGAATAGGGAAGACCCGCGATGGTCTGGCCCAGATAATTACCCGCCGGCATGAAACCCACATTCGCCCCTGTCAGGAACAGCGTCAGCCCGGCGTATGTATAAGCGAGGCCGACCGCAATCTTGATCAGCGCCTTCTTTTTCATATCTCTGGAAATCATTTGGTATGCAGCAAAAAACAATACGATGGGAAGCAGGGAGACCGCCATCTCCTTCATATAGGTGGGAAGCCCGGACGCGAACAGCCCCCAGAGCTCCACCGTATCGTCAATCACCGGGATCGCCTCTGAAACATGCTCCGTCTGCCCCGGGTGATAGATCATGCCCAGAACCAGCACAGCCAGGATAGGACCGATGGAGCACAGGGAGACCAGGCCGAAACTGTCGTCCGCCGCCCGCCTGTCGCTTCGGATGGCGGAGATCCCGATGCCCAGCGCCATGATAAAGGGAACCGTCATGGGGCCGGTGGTCACGCCCCCGGAGTCAAACGCCACCGCCAGAAAATCCGCCGGCACGAAGCACGCCAGTCCAAAAACCGCTATGTAAAACGCGATCAGCATGTGGGACAGCGCGATCCCAAACAACATTCGAAACAGGGCGATCACAAGGAACACGCCCACGCCCGTCCCCACCGCAAGAATAATGACCCCGTTCGGAATGGAGGGCACCTGTTGGGCAAGCACCTGAAGATCCGGTTCCGACACCGTGATGATCAGTCCCATGACGAAACAGAGCGCTGCCATCAGGAGCGCTTTCTTCGTCTTCGTCATGGCTGCGCCCACCCGCTCGCCCATCTGGGTCATGGACAGTTCCACGCCGAAAGTAAACAACAGCATTCCCGCGATCAAAAGGGCCGCTCCCACAAGAAAGGTCAGCAGAATGCCGGGAGCGATCGGCGCAATGGTAAAGCACAGGAGAATGACAATGACCAGGATAGGGAGCACCGCCTTCAGCGTCTCATTCAGTTTTTCTTTTAATTTCAGTCCGTTAAACTGCAAAATCTTCCTCGCCTTTTCCAGATACTTTTCCAATGATACATTTCTATTATCATCTTATCCAATGCATACTCGAAAAGCAAGAAAATTATCGATGCCATCCGCAAAAGACTTTCTTTTTGCAGTGCTTTGTTATATACTTGTATCATCCTAATTTTAACTCAGGGAGGATTTTTAAATGGAAAAAATTGCCAGCTTCACCATCGACCATATCAAACTGCAGCCCGGCATCTATGTATCCCGCAAGGATAAAGTGGGCGCGGAGACCATCACCACCTTTGACCTGCGCATGACCAGCCCCAATGAAGAGCCCGTGATGAACACCGCGGAAGTTCACACCATAGAGCACCTGGGTGCCACCTTCCTGCGGAATCACCCCCAGTATAAGGACAGGGTCATCTACTTCGGCCCCATGGGATGCCGCACCGGTTTCTATCTCCTCTTGGCCGGGGACCTCAGCTCCAGGGACATCCTGCCCCTGATGACAGAAATGTACGAGTTCATCCGGGACTTTAAGGACGCCGTTCCCGGCGCGTCCCCGAAGGACTGCGGCAACTATCTGGACATGAACCTGGGTATGGCAAACTACCTTGCGGCTCGCTACCTCAACGAAGTTTTATACCACATCACGGAGGACAGGCTGACATATCCCGAATAAACGCTGTCACCCCAATTCACAGATAATAAAAGAGAAAGGAATATTGCTGCAATGAAAAAAATCGGAATCATCGGAGCCATGGAGCTGGAAGTGGAAGAACTGAAATCCAGGCTTTCCGATACGCGGGTCACTAATAAGGCCGGCATGGAATTTTTTGAGGGAACGCTGAATGGTGCAGAGGCCGTTATTGTGCGCTGCGGCATCGGCAAGGTAAACGCGGCGCTCTGCGTGCAGATCCTTGCGGATCTCTTTCAGGTCACCCATGTGATCAACACCGGCGTGGCGGGATCCCTCAACGCCAAACTCGACATCGGCGACATCCTGGTCTCCCGTGACGCCGTACAGCATGATATGGACGTCAGCCCCCTGGGCTACGCCCCCGGCATCATTCCCCAGCTGGAATCCAGCTTTTTCAAAGCGGATGAAACCTTGGTCCGTCTGGCCATGGAGTCCTGTGCCGCCGTCAACCCCGACATTCACGTCCTCAGCGGACGCGTTCTCAGCGGGGATCAATTCATCGCCGGCAAGGAAATGAAAGAAAAGCTGGTCTCCACTTTCCAGGGGGACTGCGCCGAGATGGAGGGCGCGGCTATCGCCCACGGCGCTTGCCTGAACCGCATCCCCTTCGTCATTATCCGCGCCATCTCCGACAAGGCGGACGACAGCGCCGAGATGGACTATCCCTCCTTTGAGCGGGCCGCGGCAGGACACTGCGCAAAGCTGGTTGCGGACCTCGTGACAAGGATCTGATAAAATGTCTGAAAGGACACAGATCTAAAGCACCCGGAAAACATAGGGTGCGTAGGAAAGCGATATACCGTCCGACGTACCGACTGCATCGGGTATGTCGGAAAAAGTGGGGTGCAGAGACAAAACCGCGCTAAAACGAGCGGCACAAAGACAAGTCGATGCTGGAACATGCGGCACGGAAGGGGGTCCATGATATGAATCAATCTGCTGCGGAAGAAATTTTAGAAAACAACGCCAAAGAGGACACAGCCGGGGAGCCGGAAGAACTCCTTACGATCACGGTCCACTGCGCGGAAGGCCCCTTCGTCCAGGGAAAGCACATGGCCGTCGCCATGGTCCCCTTCACCGGCGAGGCTTCCGGCCCCTATTTTCAGGGCAGGATCACGGGCACCGGCACGGACACTCAGAGGATCGGCGAAAATGATTCTTTCCGACTTTCCGCCAGGTACATGCTGGAAGGGCGGGATCACACGGGCAAAGACTGCCGTATCTTCATCGAAAACAACGGCTCCTCCATGGACCACTGTATCCCTTCCATCGTCACCGACAGCGACGCCCTCTCTTCCTGGGAGGAAGAAACGCTTTTCTCCCGGGTGGAAGGCTGGGAGGACGGCGTAAAAGTACACATCTATCGGAAGGTAAATTGACATTATCCGGCAGATTCCCACATATAGGAAGCAGCCGATTGGAATTCCCATGTAATCATCGGCTGCAAACTCTATGTATTCCATCACCAGACGCAATTTCCATGCATTTTTCACGAACACAGTTCATTCAATTTTATTTTTTTATGATATAATCTCCTTACTGATTACTTAATTTTTTAAAATAAACAGTATATAACAGTTGACAACAGTTATATACTGTTATATACTGTTTACTGTACACGGGAACGATTTTGTACAGCGCATACAAAATCCGAAAAGAAGGGCAGAATAATATGCATATTATCCTCAACAATTCATCTATGATCCCGGTCTACGAACAGCTGGTGGACCGTATCAAGCGGGAGATCATCCTGGGAAACCTGAAGGAGGGGGAATGTCTTCCCTCCGTCAGGGCCTTTTCAAACGAGCTGAAGATCAGCGCCCTGACGGTAAAAAAGGCGTATGACAAGCTGGAAGAAGAAGGCTTTGTCGTGACGGTCCACGGGAAGGGCACCTATGTAGCCGCCGCCGACAGATCGTCGGCTCTGGAAGCGAGAAGGAAAGCCGTGGAGGAAGAATTTTCCCGGGCAGTCTCAAAGGCAAGATCCGTCGGGCTGAATAACGACGAGATCCGGGATATCGTTGAAATTTTTTTGGAGGACTGACATGATCGAAATTGAAAACTTAAAAAAGAGCTACGGAGATTTTACGCTGGATATCTCCCTAAAGGTTTCCGACGGCTCCGTGACCGGACTGATCGGAAAGAACGGCGCAGGAAAAAGTACCGTCATGAAAGCTATTCTGGGACTGATCCGGCCGGACAGCGGGACCGTAAGAGTCCTGGGAAAGGAGGCCCGGAGCCTTACCGCAAAGGACAAAGAGGCCCTGGGGACCGCCCTGGCCGACTCCGGGTTCAGCCAATATCTCAGGGTGGAAGAAGTGATCCATATCCTGCGGAATATGTATCCCGCCTTTGACGAAGAAGCCTTTCGCAGGCAGTGTCAAACACTGGAACTCCCCCTGAATAAACAGATCAAGGAGTTTTCCACCGGTATGCGGGCAAAGTTCCGGGTGCTGACAGCCATAAGCCATAACGCCAAGCTCCTGATCCTGGACGAACCCACCGCCGGACTGGACATCCTGGCGAGAAACGAGATCCTGAACATGCTCCGCTCTTACCTGGAGGCAGATCCGGGCCGCTCCATCCTGATCAGTTCCCATATCTCTTCCGACCTGGAGGGCCTGTGCGACGACCTCTATATGATCGACAAGGGAAAGCTCCTTCTCCATGAGGATACGGACCGCATCCTTGGGAACTACGGCATAATCAAGCTGAGCGAGAGCGACTACGGGCGGCTGGACAGAGAACACCTGATCGCCGCAAAAAGGGAGAGTTTCGGCTATACCTGCCTGACCAATGAGAAACAGTACTATCTGGACAATTACCCGCACATCATAGTGGAAAACGGCAGCATCGATTCCGTGATGCTCCTGTTGTTAGGAGGAAAAGAAGAATGAAAGGATTGCTGATAAAGGACTATCATCTGATAACGCAGAAAAAGAGTGCCATGATCTATTACATTTTTATCGCCATACTGTTCAGCTTTGCTATTAACGGCTTTATGGCCACAGCCTATCTGACGATGCTGGGCGGGTTTTTATCCTTCAACACGCTTGCCTATGACGAAGCCGAAAACGGTTATCCCTTTCTGATGTCGCTGCCTGTCACCGCAAAGACCTATGCCATCGAAAAGCATCTCTTTTCCGCTTTGCTCCTGGGGCTCTTCTGGATCTGCTCAGTGACCCTTCAGGGTATTTTTACGGCGGTGCGCCAGGGCCCGGGACAGTTTCTCTCGGAGACGGCCTCGTATTCTATCTATATCCCCATATTTTATACCCTGATTTCCATAATGATCCCCATCGAATTAAAATTCGGCCTTGAAAAAAGCCGGATTGTCCTGCTGGTGTTCACAGGCGGCCTTATGGCTATTTTCTTCATAGGCGCCAGCATCATAGGTTCCCTGCCGTCAGATCTGAGCGACTTGCTGCCCAATTTGTCGGATATTCCTTCCTCCCTGATCGTAGCCGCCCTGCTGCTCCTGGACGTGATCATTATCGCTGTCTGCATAGCCTGCAGCATCCATATCATGGAACACAAGGAGTACTGAATCTTTTCAAAAAATACGAATCTTTTATAAAAGGGACCCGGCATCGCCGCGGTCCCTTGTTTCTGCAAAAACTGCCCCCCTTCCCATCTAACCATGGATCATGTGATAGAGATTTCCGCCAAAATCATGGAACATATCCATCCAGTGCGGCAAAACAGCGCCCAAAACTCCAAGAAGGACCAAAATCCCTATTGCCGCGCCTATCTTTCTGATAAGTTTTTCCCGTCTGCCGTTCCGTGCGGCATACTGCTCATTCAGGATCTCCAATTGCTGCGCCACGGCTTCTATATCTGCTTTGCCATCCTGTTCCGGCATCTTGCCGTCCAACAGCTCGCTTACCGGTACTTCGAAAACCTCCGCGATGTTCTTTAGCATTTCCGCGTCCGGCACCGATAACTCTTTTTCCCACTTGGAGATCGTCTGGCGGACTACATTGAGTTTTCCTGCCAGAACCTCCTGCGAATATCCCTTTTTCTTTCTCAAGGCCTGAATCTTTGTTCCTAACATTTTCTTGCTCCTTTGCGGTTGTTTTTGATATGCTTATCCTATGATAAACACTGCATTGCCGCAAGCAACGGATGTTAACATCGTCAGAACACGCGGTAAATTCCCTGCTTTTGAGAAATTTATATTTGATACATATGGCCTGGAAAGCCTCTTATTCCTTTTCTTTCTTAAAGACAAAAAACTTGCTGATCACATAATTGCCGATCATGACCAGTACGGAGACAAAGATCTTGGAAAACGCCTCGTTGATCTTCATGACATTGACCATGAGGACCATCATCACGGAGTCCAGCACCCATGTGGCGACACGGCCGCCGGCAAACTGAGAAAACTCCTTCAGCATATCCGGCTCATGGCTCTTGAATACCCAGATCCGGTTCATAAAATAACCCGCCACAACGCCGACCACCCAGGAAATGATGCTCAGGACGATGTTCTGCCAGACGACCTGGGCGTCCAGGATCGTGTAGGCGCAGAGAAACCACGCCCCCCAGGAGACGATCGTGTTGATCACGCCTACGATCAGGTAAACGATGATCTCCTCGTATTTTTTCATTAAGGATCTGATTTTTTCTATCAAAATGTTACCTCTTTTTCTTATATATATCCAACCCAACCGTTCAGCCGCCCTCTTAAAATCCCTTTCCAAACAGGAATCGCTGAACAATCCATATAGCACTCATCCATGGACAACAGCCCTTAGAATCCCGCTCCAAACAGGAAATGCTGAACCGCCACGCTGACCGCCACGATCACGACCAACAACAGGATCGTCAGCGCCCAGTATCCCTTCCGGGGGTAACCGAAACGCTTTAACGCCCCGGATATCTTAAAAAACAGCATTCCGTAGAAAACAATAAACGGCAGGGTGGCAATCATCAGGACGCTGTATGTAAAAATCGCGAGGATCAGGATGATCACCATGGCGGAACCCCACATCTTCATGAGCTCTGACTTCGGGTAATCCCCCTCCTTCTCCCCGACCTCCTGGTCAATGCGGGTCACCATATGGCTCATGCTGATAAAATTCCACATGAACCCAACGGATATCCTTTCTTTCTTTTTCAATTCTTCGTCAATATCGTCGCCCCATCTGGAATTCATCCCTTTTTCCTCCCTTGCTGACAAACCTTTCCCTTTTTACATTGTTCCCATTCCGGCGATAAATCCCTGCCGCCTGACTGCTTCCCGCCGGTCATTCTTCCGCCTTGGAAAAACGCTCTTATTTACTCCGGCGAATCCTCTCTACCGGGCTCTATCGATTCCGCCTTTGCAATGATTATTTTCATTTGGCCCCCGCTCCGTATCAGGACCTTCCCCTATTCTGCACTTTTCATTAGTATTCTTAATGTTTTGGAATGTTCTAGCATTTTCAACCTTTACAGTTACGGATTTACGATATTTCTCGCTTCCCCTCTCAGGAAGGAAGCGATATTCTCATACACGCCCTGCACGCATCTGGTCCTGGCCTCCACGCTGGCCCAGGCAAGATGAGGCGTGATGATCAAGCGGCTGCTGTCCTTGATCCGGCTCAAAGGGTTCGAGAGCTCCAACGGCTCCCTCTCCACCACGTCCAGACCCGCGGCCTGGATCCAGCCCTCCGTCAGGGCACGGTAGAGCGCCCGGTTGTCCACCACTGGCCCCCTCGCCACGTTGATCAGGATCGCGGAGCGCTTCATCTTAGAAAGCGCCTGCTCATCGATAAAATTCCGGGACAGGTCGCTCAGGGGACAGTGCAGGGATAAAAAGTCGCTCTCCCTGAGCAGCGTTTCCTTATCCACCCGGGGATATTCCGTGCAGGCGCTCTTACCCGTGACCGAGTGAAAGATCACCTTACATCCGAAAGCCGTGGCCAGCTTCGCCACCCTTTTTCCGATATGCCCCATGCCGACGATCCCCCAGGTCTTCCCCTCCAGCTCATAAAACGGGATGTCGAAATTGGAAAACCGATCCTGGGCGCTGTATGCGCCGGATTTTACATACTCATCGTAATGAAAGAGCTTCTGGGACAGGGCAAGGGCAAGCGTCAGCGTATGCTGGGCCACCATCCCGGTAGAGTAGTCCACCACATTGCGCACCTGAATCCCCCGGGAACTGCAGTACTCCAGATCACAGGTGTCAAAGCCGGTGGCCAGTTCACAGATCAGCTTTAGATTCGGGCAGTCTTTCAGCGTTTCCTCCCTCATGGGAGCCTTATTGCAGATGACGATGTCCGCGTCACCCACTCTCTCCGCCGTCTCCGCCGCCGTGACGGTATTGGGGTAGATCACTACCTCCCCGAACTCCCGGAAGCAGTCCACGGAGATGTCCGTACCCGCGCTGTTCCTCTCCAACATTACAATCTTCATAGCCATGCCTCCAGGCGTCCATAAACCGGACGCGTCGTCATATTCATGATAATTCCCTTTTCGTATTCTGTCAACTCCCCTCCGGGGCCAGGTTTACCGCCTCCGATGCCGGATTTACCGCCGCACAGGAAAAAGACAGAGGCGCAGCCACCGCCGCGCCCCGCTATGATGCCTGATTTCATCGAAACCTGTTCAGCCGCTTAAACCGACTCCAGCCGGACAACCAGCTCTTCTATCCTGTCCAGCGTCAGTCTGGCTCCCACGATATTGCTCTGTACCTCCGCTTCTGTACTGTCCGAAACGCCGGCGGCCGCTTCCTCCATCTGTCGTTCCTTATCTGCGATCCAAAGCCTCTGTTCTTCCGTAAGTTGCTCCATCTCCTTCGCCGGAAGCACCCGTTTGAACAGATCCCACAAACTATTCAGAGTGGCGTCGCAATACATGAAGCTCTCGCTGGCCATAGAGGCGCGTTTTTCTCCGTCGGATTCCTGCTCCAGCCCGGCAAGCGATTCCGCCACAGACTTCTGCAGATCGGGCAGCCATTCCAGAAACTCTTCTACATCATCCCAGCCGGAAAAACACTCTCCCATGGCCTCATTGCAGAGAGCCACGCAGGGAAGCTCCTCCAGCCACTCGCCGGTTCCCCAATCGTACAGGACATCACGAAGCCATGACCTGCATTCTTCCGAGAGAGCCTCCGCAGGCGTCCCCGGAAGATAGAACAGGATATTTTCCGCGTCCTCCAGACCATAGGCATCTGTATATTGATACAGGGTGCCGTCGACGATCTCCTTCGTATCCGGCTCATTCTCGTACTGTATTTCGACGATCGTGGTCTGATAGGTGAAATCATCCACCTTTTTCAATTCCCCGAACCGTCCTGAAAACGCGCAGAAATATACGGTGCCGTTAGGATGATCTTCTCCTGTGTCTCCCATATCGGAATCATGATATATCCCGTCAAAGCTGCCGTCGGCGTACACCACCATATCCGTGCTCCAGGCTCCGGCGCCGCTTGAAAAGGTAAAAGAAAACCGCCCCAGCTGACTATAAGAAAATGCCGCATCCTCTGCCGCGGACGTCCCCTGTTCCTCCGTGGTATCCTGCTGAATTTCCGGCTCCGATGTCTGCTGATCCTCTTTAGACTGCTGAGTATCTTCCGGCTCCTGGGTCTGCCGGTCTTCTTCGGGCTGCCGGGTATCTCCTGTTTCCCCGCCTGCAATCGTGCTCACAGAACTTTCTCCTTCGCCGGAGCCTTCCGTCCCCTGGCAGCTGCACAGGCTGACACAGACAAGTACCGCCCATACAGCGGTCAAAATCTTTCTTTTTTTCATATTCTCCTCTTCTCCTACCTGTCAGGAACTTAAATTTACGAATTGTTTCAGTGTCATTATGCCACGCAGCCGCCGAGATATCAATCCCTGATTTCATTGCTCTGTAAAATACCTCTGTAAAAATGATACCTTTTCACATATCGTTTCCACGGACACAAATGGATAATCCCGCGGCGACGAGCAGGCGGAGGACGAAACCATTCGATCAACCGTCTTAGTTAGTGTAAAATTATAGTTGGCAAAATAAAAGGAAGAGGCCGAAACCTCTTCCCAATCACACAGTTTTTCTTTA
>CANQEV010000006.1 GCA_947595925.1 uncultured Acetatifactor sp.
GAGGGAACGCCATATTATGAGCAAAGGGAGCTGCGAAGCAGCGGAAAGCGCGCAAGCGCGGCTTTGCGAATGGCGTTGGCTGAACTGCGCCCTGAGCCCGCCGTGCAGGGAATCAGGATAATCGTGCTTGCACGAGATTATCCGCTTGTGCGGCGGCTGAGGGAACGCCATATTATGAGCAAAGGGAGCTGCGAAGCAGCGGAAAGCGCGCAAGCGCGGCTTTGCGAATGGCGTTCGCTGTGCGGCGTTCATTGATTTTTTTAATGGAGGAAGAGATGAGCAGTAATTGTCAGGTGAGAACAGATCTGGCGCTGGAAGCACGCGAGAGCGTGGAGAACACCGGGGGAAAGATGAGCGGCATCCGGGTGGAGGAATATGACATTGAAGAGCATGGGATCCATGTAACTAAAGTCTATGTCGATACGAAGAATGCGGCGGGGAGACTGGGAAAACCTATGGGAACATACATCACGATAGAGGCGGACGCCATGGTGGAACCGGACGAAGGATACCATCGGGAGATCTCCCTCTGTCTTGCGGAGGAACTGAATGACCTGCTTTCGGAGGAAGGCGAAAAGGAAGAACAGTCGGTTCTTGTGGTTGGACTGGGGAATCGGGAAGTCACCGCGGACGCGCTTGGGCCCCAGGTGCTGGACAATCTTTTTATCACCCGGCATATGGTTAAAATTTACGGAAAGGCGGCCGTGGGGGAGGGAAATGTCAATCTGATCAGCTGCATCGAGCCGGGAGTTATGGCAAAGACGGGGATGGAGACCCTGGAGATTGTCAGCGGAGTGATTGAGGAGACATCGCCGAATGTCGTACTGGTGGTGGATGCGCTTGCCGCGAGAAGCACGAGGAGGCTGAATCGTACCATACAGATCACCAACACGGGAATCCAGCCGGGATCCGGCGTCGGCAATCATAGGAGCGCCCTTACGCAGGAGTCCTTGGGAACGCCGGTAATCGCCGTTGGAGTCCCGACGGTCGTTGATGCCGCCACCATTGTGGAAGACGCGCTTGATAAGCTGATGGGGCCGGAGAAAGTTTTTGAGAGGGGAGCGCTCTCGGATCTGAACAATATGTATATGACCGGAAAAGATGTGGACGAGGTGATTAAGAGAGTGAGCTATACGGTTTCGGAGGGAATCAATATCGCTCTGAAAAAGGGGCTTGTACTCAACGAGGATGTATAGATACAGGGTCTTCCGCATAATTTAAAAGGATATTAAAAGTTGGAAAAGAGGGCCGGTATTGGCGGAGACAGATAAAAAAGACAGGAAGGGCAGGATCATTTTTTTCCTCGGGATTTTCTGCCTATTGGCATTCTGCTGCGGCGCCTTTTTCAGCAGGAAGGGTCAGGAAAACATGGAGCGGTTTCTTTTTCCGCTGACGGACTATGCTGACGGACGGGGGAACGGGTTTCGGGAAGAATTTTTTTCCTGCCTGCTGCCGCTTCTCGCGGAACAGGACAGGGACGAGGCTATGCCGTTTGTTCTCCGGGAAGACGAGGAAATCCGCCAGTCGTCGGGAAACGCGGAGCTGGAAGAGCTTCAGACCCTTATGGAGCAGGAGCAGCTGGAAGAGAGGAGACTTCGCCAGAATCTGGAAGAAGATCCGGGGTTAGAAGACCGATCCCCGCAGGGGGAGTCAAATGATAGGGAAGGCATTGCTCCGGAAGTGCCAGAGGACAATACTGCCGCCCAGCGTTTCACAGATTTCACGCCCCATGAAAAGGCCCGGGAGGTATCCTGGGAGGAGATGGGGGACTATGAATCCCTTGTAAAGAATTTTTACATAATCGATCCCTCTACCATGGCGGGGAGCAATCAGCTGAAGGCGGAAACCTTTCTCGCAAAAGATCTTACCATTGAAAAGGACCCGGATGCACAGGGACCTCAGATCCTGATCTATCACACCCATTCCCAGGAAGGGTTTTCGGATTCCATAGCCGGGGACCCGGAAACTTCCATCATGGCAGTCGGTGAGGAATTGACCCGTATTTTAACCCGGGACTACGGGTACCAGGTTCTGCACCACACGGGAGAATACGATAAAAAGACCCGGGACGACGCGTATTCCAAGGCGCTTCCGGAGATCGAGGAGATCCTGCAGGAAAATCCGTCTATTCAGGTGGTGATCGATCTGCACCGGGACGAGGTTCCGGAGGGCACCCGGCTTGTGCAGGAGATAGATGGCAAACCCACGGCGAGATTTATGTTTTTTAACGGTCTCAGCAGGACAAAAAAGACAGGGAACCTCGACTATCTGTATAATGTCTATCAGGAGGAAAACCTGGCTTTTTCGTTTCAGATGCAGCTCAGGGCCATGGAATACTACCCGGGGCTGACCAGAAAGATCTATTTAAAAGGTTACCGTTATAACATGCACCTCTGTCCGCGAACCCTTCTGATCGAGCTTGGGGCACAGAACAACACTTTGGAGGAAGCGATGAACGCCTGCGGCCCTCTGGCACATATTCTGGATCTGGTGCTCAGCGGGGAAAAACAGGAAACATCGCCGGAAATGTGAATGTTTCATAATTTGCTTGAAAAAAACCGTTTCCAGGCCGGAATGTTTTTTCTGCGCAGTTTTTCAGCGTTTTTGTGGACAAGTTCTTTCTTTTTTGCTAGAATATACCAAAAAAGAACGCACGGTGGAATCTTAGAAGGCCGCTGACGATACCTTTCCGGGAAAGAATGGATGTTTCTTGTTTTACATTTGGCCAAGCGCGGAAACGCAAGCCACGGGAGGGAAAAAAAGAAGAGGAGTAAAAATGACTCATATAGATCAGTCCAAAATCCGCAATTTCTGCATTGTAGCGCATATTGACCACGGAAAATCCACACTGGCCGACCGTATCATCGAGCAGACGGGGCTTCTCACCAGCCGGGAGATGCAGAATCAGGTGCTGGACAATATGGATCTGGAGCGGGAGCGGGGGATCACCATCAAAGCCCAGGCGGTCCGGACAATTTATCATGCCAAAGATGGGGAAGAGTACATCTTCAACATGATCGACACTCCGGGACATGTGGATTTCAATTATGAGGTGAGCCGGTCCCTGGCGGCCTGTGACGGCGCGATCCTTGTGGTGGACGCCGCCCAGGGCATCGAGGCCCAGACCCTTGCGAACGTCTATCTGGCTCTGGACCACGACCTGGATGTGTTTCCGGTGATCAACAAGATCGATCTGCCCAGCGCACAGCCCCAGAGGGTGATCGAGGAGATCGAGGATGTGATCGGCATCGAGGCCCAGGACGCGCCGCTGATCTCCGCGAAGAACGGCATCGGCATCGAGGATGTCCTGGAGCAGATCGTAAAAAAGATCCCGGCCCCGAAGGGAAACCCTGACGATCCCCTCAAGGCGCTGATCTTTGACTGTATCTACGACTCATACAAGGGTGTTATCGTCTTCTGCCGCGTCATGGAGGGGACGGTAAAAAAGGGAACGAAAATTCTGATGATGGCCACCGGGGCACGGGAAGAGGTTGTGGAGGTCGGGTATTTTGGCGCGGGGCAGCTGATCCCCTGTGAGGAACTTTCCGCCGGAATGGTGGGCTACATCACCGCCTCTATAAAAAATGTGAAGGACACCGCCGTGGGCGATACGGTCACGGATGCGGACCATCCCTGTGCGGAACCCCTGCCGGGCTATAAAAAGGTCCTCTCCATGGTGTACTGCGGGCTATATCCGGCGGACGGCGCGAAATACCCGGATCTGAGAGATGCCCTGGAGAAATTGCAGCTGAATGACGCTTCCCTTTACTATGAGCCGGAGACTTCCATAGCGCTGGGGTTTGGATTTCGCTGCGGTTTTCTGGGACTGCTGCATCTGGAGATCATTCAGGAGAGACTGGAGAGAGAATATAATCTGGATCTGGTGACCACGGCTCCCGGAGTGGTCTATAAGGTCTTTAAGACGGACGGGGAGGTCATCGAGCTTACCAATCCCTCTAATCTTCCGGATCCCTCTTCCATTGAGCACATGGAAGAGCCCATCGTCAGCGCGGAGATCATGGTGGCCAGCGAATACATCGGCTCCATCATGGAACTCTGCCAGGAGAGACGGGGCAGGTATCTGGGGATGGAATATATTGAGGGCACCAGGGCGCTGTTAAAGTATGAGCTTCCCCTGAATGAGATTATCTATGATTTCTTTGACGCGCTGAAATCCAGGTCCAGAGGATATGCCTCCTTTGACTACGACATCAAGGGGTATGAAAAGGCACAGCTGGTAAAACTGGATATTCTGATCAACCGGGAGGAAGTGGACGCGCTTTCCTTTATCGTCCACGCGGATTCCGCCTATGAGCGGGGCCGGAAAATGTGTGAGAAACTGAAAGAAGAGATTCCCAGGCACTTGTTTGAGATCCCGATTCAGGCTGCAGTGGGCGGAAGGATCATCGCCCGGGAGACCGTGAAAGCCATGCGCAAGGATGTGCTGGCAAAGTGTTACGGCGGCGATATTACCCGTAAGAAGAAGCTTCTGGAAAAGCAGAAAGAAGGAAAAAAGCGCATGAGGCAGATCGGGAATGTGGAGATCCCTCAAAAAGCCTTTATGAGCGTTCTGAAACTGGACGACAAGAATTGACGCCGCCGGAAATCTGAGAGAATTCGACGATAAGAATTACGCCGCCGGCAGGCTGAGGAAACTGGACGACAGGAACAGATGCAGGGCTGTGAGGGCCTGAAAAACGCCGCCGGGATCGACTTGGCACATGGCATATGCCCGATGCGGTCTGTCTGCCGGGGCGGGAATGATATGATCCCAGGAGGGGCGGAAACGATATGATCCAGAATGAGAAACTAGCGGATTCCGGGAGATGTGGAGAGGAGCTCATGCTTTATCTCCACATTCCTTTTTGCGTCAAAAAATGCAGATATTGTGACTTCCTCTCCGGACCGTATCCGCAGGAGGTCCGCAAAAAATACTTGAAAGCGCTCATGGAAGAGGTCCGGCACCGCTGCAGGGAACTTTCTGAGAAAACGGTGACCAGCATCTTTTTCGGAGGCGGCACGCCCTCTCTCCTGGAGCCGGAAGAGGTGGAGGCGGTTCTCGGGGAATGCAGAAAATATCTTCTCATACGGGAGGATGCGGAGATCACGATGGAGTGCAATCCGGGTACGGCGGACCGCAGGAAACTTCTTGGTTATCGTAAGGCCGGTGTTGGCCGCCTGAGTCTGGGGCTTCAGTCCCCCCGGGAAGAGGAACTGCGTCTCCTGGGGAGGATCCACACCTGGGACCAGTTTTTAGAGACATACGATCAGGCCAGGGAGGCGGGTTTTGACAATGTCAATATGGATCTGATGAGCGCCCTCCCAGGGCAGAATCTGAGAAAATGGGAGGAAAATCTGAGCCGGATCCTGGCCCTGGATCCGCCGCCGGAGCACCTCTCCGTCTACAGTCTGATCCTGGAGGAGGGGACGGAGCTTTTTGAAATGAAGAGGAAGGGGCTCCTGTGCGGGGAACTGGCCCTTCCCTCGGAGGACGAGGACAGGGAGATGTATCATGCCACGGCGAGGATCTTAAAAAATTACGGCTACCAGCAGTACGAGATCTCGAATTATGCAAAGCCGGGGTATGCCTGCCGCCACAACTGCGGGTACTGGACGCGGCGCGAGTATCTGGGACTTGGGGTCGGCGCGGCATCCCTTCTCGGGGAAAAGCGGTTTTCCAATGAGAGGGATATCCGAAAATATATGGAAGATCCCTGTGCCGGAAGGCAGGAGGAAGTCCTGGACATAAAAGATATTATGGAGGAATTTATGTTCCTTGGGCTCCGCATGCTGGAGGGTGTGGGGAGGAAGGAATTCCGTATGCGCTTTGGAAAGTCCATGGATGAGGTCTATGGGGATGTGATCCGCAAAAACTGCGGGGACGGACTGCTTGTGGACGACGGGGAGAGGATCCGTCTGACGGAGCGGGGACTGGACCTTGCCAATTATGTGATGGCGCAGTTTTTGTCCCAGGAAGACGGTTAAAGCGACCGGGCCCGCGCTGTCCGCCGGCCGTCCCTCTTAAAATTCAAATGGATACAGGCACAGGAAATTTTGTCCGCACATAAACTATCTTAACGAAAGCCGGTGGGGTGAAGTGCGGAGGCGGCGAATTGAAAACCTTTCAGCATCCTTTGACGGCGGAGGAAGAGGCAAGACAGATTCGCCTTTTGCGGGAGGGCAGTCCCCAGGAGGCCGGTCATGCGAGGGAGGTTCTGATAGAGCATAATCTGCGCCTGGTAGCGCACATTATAAAGAAGTACCAGATAGTGGATGAGGATCCGGAGGATCTTCTGTCCATTGGGACGATCGGACTGATCAAGGCGATCAACAGCTTTGACGCGGGCAAGGGAAGGCTGGCCACCTATGCCTGCAGATGTATTGACAACGAGATCCTGATGCTCCTGCGGAGCAAAAAAAAGACGGCCAGAGAGGTTTCGCTCTTTGAGTCCATCGGTCAGGATAAGGAGGGAAACGAGATCCGGCTGATGGATGTGATCGAGTACAGCCAGCCGGATACCGTGGATTATCTGGAACTTGACGCCAATATCCGAAAGTTAAGGCGTCTTTTGAATGAAGTCCTGACGGCGAGGGAGAGGGAAATCATTCTCCTGCGGTACGGACTTTGGGATGGGGAGGAGAGAACCCAGATCCAGATCGGAGAAAGGCTCGGCATTTCCAGGAGTTATGTCTCCCGGATCGAAAAGAGGGCGCTGGGGAAACTGATGGAAGGCTTTCGGGGAGAATTGTCAGAGATGTCCTGACGAATTTCAGGAAGCGCCAGGATTTATGAATTCGCAAGAAAGGACTTGTCATTTTCCTTTCTTCAGGTTATAATCAGTTCATAGTAAGCTTGAAACATCGTTGAGAGCAGTGCGTATCCTGCTCTACGATGTTTCGCTATTCTTTTCACATTTCTAAGTGATAACGGTTCTGCGTTTCCCGCAGGCCGGTCTTTCAGAGAAACAGGTGAATCGCACAACGGTTTCCTTTGATTCTGCAATGCGTTGTTTGGAGGCCAGAAGTGCGTTTATGGGCGGCAAAGGACGGCCGGATTCTGCCATTTGTCTTCCATTTTTTGGAAAGTTACGCAAAAAGGAGGAAAATTTATGTACAGTACCATTTTATCGGGGGCCCTTTTAGGTGTAAACGCCTGTCTGGTACAGGTGGAGGTGGACGCGGCATCCGGACTGCCTGCCATGAGCATGGTGGGATCTCTCAGCGGAGAGGTCAGGGAGTCCCGGGAGAGAGTCTGGGCCGCTATGAAAAACATGGGCCTGGAGATCCCGCCAAAGCATATCACGGTGAACCTTTCCCCGGCGGACTTAAAGAAAGAGGGGACGGCCTATGACCTCCCCATCGTGGTTGGAATGCTGGAAGCCCTGGGGTACTTTCCGGCGGGGAAGGCCAGGGACATTCTCTTTTTAGGAGAACTGGGACTTAACGGGGAGATCCGGCAAGTGAGGGGAGTGCTTCCGATCGTGCGGGAGGCGGCAAAAATAGGCGTCCGGGAATTTATCGTGCCGAAGGAAAACGCCGGGGAGGGAGCGGTGATACCGGATGTAAAGGTGCGGGGCGCGGCCACAATGGGGGAAGTGCTCGGGTTTTTGATGGCAGATGCTGCGGAGCGCGGGGCGATTCTTCCCGCACAGGATGCGGCGGGATGGCCGACCGCGGAGGGCGCGGAAGGGCCGGGATATGATTTCGCAGAGGTAAAAGGGCAGGAGATGGCAAAGCGCGCTGCAAAGATCGCGGCGGCGGGATTTCACAATCTGCTGATGATCGGAACGCCCGGTGCCGGAAAGTCCATGATTGCAAAGCGGATCCCAGGGATCCTTCCGCCGCTCACGCTGGAGGAAAGCCTGGAGGTTACTTCTGTATACAGTGTCGCGGGAAATCTCGATGGGAAGTCGCTGCTCACGAAGCGACCTTTTCAGGCGCCGCACCATACGATCTCCATGCCGGCCCTGATGGGCGGTGGCGTCGTGCCGCGCCCCGGCGTCATCTCTTTGGCACATAGGGGCGTACTGTTTCTGGACGAACTGGCGGAATTCCCGCGCGTAGTGCTGGATGGTCTGCGCCAGCCTCTGGAGGACCGGCGGATCCAGATCGCCCGGGTGGGAGGAAATCTGATCTATCCCTCGGACTTCATGCTGGTCTGCGCCATGAATCCCTGTCCCTGCGGCTTTTACCCGGACCGCGGACGATGCAGGTGCACGGAACCTCAGATAAGGCGCTATACGGGAAAGATTTCCGGGCCGATCCTGGACCGGATCGATCTCTGTACGGAGCTGCAGGCGGTTGACGTTTCCAGCCTTCACCGGGAAAGCGGCGGCGAAACCAGTGCGCAGATCCGCAGTCAGGTGGAGAGGGCGAGGAAGATGCAGGAAGAACGCTTTCAAGGAACGGAGTACCGTTTTAACGGGGATGTAAAGGCGGCGGACATCGACCGGTTCTGCCCTCTTGAAAAAGAGGACAGAAGATTCATGGAGGAAACTTACGCGAAGATGGGGCTCAGCGCAAGATCTTACCACCGCGTCCGCAAGGTGGCTAGGACGATCGCGGACCTGGCGGGGGAGGATAGGATCCACAGGGAACATCTTCTGGAGGCGGTATTGTTCCGGCCGGCGCAGGAGTACTGGAAGTAGAAGGCAAGGAGGCAGGATGTGGAAGAAAGATATTATCATCAGTGGCTGCAGAACATGAAGAATCTCACGGCACGATACGCGCAGAAGCTGCTTCAGAGATTTCCGGAACCCCGGGAATTACTGGACGCCCCCGAAAACTGGCTGGAAGAAATCCTTCCGCCGGCACAGTTTCGGGAACTGCTGGAGAGGAGAAGGGAGGTTAGGACCGTCTATGGGATGCAGGAAGAATATGAAAGACTGATGGAGAAGGGGATCCGGTTTGTAAGCTGTCATGAAAAGACCTATCCCCGGCGTCTTTTAGAAATCCCGGACCCGCCGGTGGGACTGTATTATCGGGGCAGTCTCCCCGGGAGGGATGCGCTGTCCGTAGCGGTCATCGGTTCCAGGGAATGTTCGGAATACGGCGTTTACATTGCCCGGGAGCTGGGGGCTTTCCTGGGCCGTAGGGGAGTGGACGTGGTCAGCGGAATGGCCAGGGGCATCGACGGGATCAGTCAGCAGGCGGCGCTGGAGGCCGGGGGCGCGTCCTATGGCGTCCTGGGAAGCGGCGTGGACATCTGTTACCCTGCCTCCAACAGAAGCCTGTATGACAGCCTGATAGACCGGGGCGGCATCCTCTCCACATATTCTCCCGGCACCCCGGCGGCAGGCAGAAATTTTCCGGCCCGAAACCGGATCGTCAGCGGGCTGACGGACGCCCTCGTGGTCGTGGAGGCCCGGGTGAAGAGCGGAACCCTGATCACGGTGGATATGGCGCTGGAGCAGGGAAGGGAGGTCTATGTGGTCCCGGGACGGGTGACGGACCGGCTCAGCGACGGCTGCAACAGACTTCTGAAGCAGGGGGCCGGGGTTTTTCTAGACCCCGAAAGCTTCTTGGAAGAGCTGGAGGAACTTGCCTTCTTAAAGAAGATCAAACCGGAGCGCTCCGACGAAGAAAAAAACGAAGAGGGGGAGAGTGGGCGAAAGCATTGGCCGACTGCGGAGGTGTTTTCCTGGAGCCGGAACACGCCGCGGGACATGGAGGAAGAACTCGTCCCTGTCTGGGAGCAGCTGGATCTCACGCCAAAATCTTTGGAAGAGATCGGCGGCGCGCTGGGCGGCCGGTATTCTGCGGCAGAGCTGGGAGTTCTACTCCTGCGGCTGGTTATGACCGGCAGAGCGAAACAGATCAGCGCGGGACACTTTTGCAGACTATAACTTTGTGGTCATAAAAAAGATAAATTTGCACCATTGAAACAGAGGGAGAAAAAGTTTATACTGATTTTATGAGAAATTTTTCCATGAGAGAAATACAGGGGCGGAGGAATTGCTATGGCGGCATACCGGGAGAGGACGAAGACGATATCCATAGGAGACAGGGTGATCGGGGGAGGAAACCCCATCCTGATCCAGTCCATGACCAACACGAAGACGGAGGACGTTAAGGGGACCGTATCGCAGATCCTTGCCCTGGAAAAGGCGGGCTGCGAGATCATCCGCTGCACCGTTCCCACGCCGGAGGCCGCGTCGGCCATCCGGGAGATCAAAAAACAGATTTCTATTCCCCTGGTGGCGGATATTCATTTTGACTACCGGCTTGCCATCGCCGCCATGGAGAACGGGGCGGATAAGATCCGCATCAACCCCGGGAATATCGGGGATGCCGACCGGGTGAAGGCCGTAGTGGAGACGGCGAAGGAGAGGGGGATCCCGATCCGCGTAGGTGTGAACAGCGGATCGCTGGAGAAGGATCTTCTGAAAAAATACGGCGGCGTGACGGCGGAGGGGATCGTGGAGAGCGCCCTGGATAAAGTGCATTTGATAGAAGATATGGGGTATGACAATCTTGTGATAAGCATTAAATCCTCGGACGTAATGCTTTGCGTAAAGGCCCATGAACTTCTGGCCGGGAAGACGCCCTACCCCCTGCATGTGGGGATCACGGAGTCCGGCTCCGTGCAGAGCGGCAATATCAAGTCCGCCATCGGTTTGGCGCTGATCTTAAACCAGGGGATCGGGGATACGATCCGGGTGTCCCTGACCGGGGATCCTGTGGAGGAAGTTCGGTCCGCAAAGCTGATTTTGAGGACCCTGGGACTTCGAAAGGGCGGGATCGAGGTGGTGAGCTGTCCCACCTGCGGCAGAACCCAGATCGACCTGATCGGCCTGGCGGGCAGGGTGGAGAAACTTGTGGAAAATTACCCGCTGGACATCAAAGTAGCGGTCATGGGCTGCGTGGTAAACGGCCCCGGGGAGGCCCGGGAAGCGGACCTCGGCATCGCTGGAGGCTCCGGCGAGGGACTTTTGATCCGAAAGGGCGAGATCCTGAGAAAGGTTCCGGAGGAGGAACTCCTGGCGGCACTGAAAGAGGAACTGGATCATTGGGAGGCATAGGCAATGAAGGCGTTTTATGAGGTCTTTCCCACATTGAATTTACAGGGACAACTGAGGGATCTGCTGGATCAGGCCTTTGTGGAGAGAATTTCCGCTACAAAGGCCAAGGACTTTCTGCGCATTTATTTATTTTCCCGGAATCTGATCGAAAAGGAGCAGATCTGGACGGCGGAGGCAGAGATTAAAAGACAGCTCTTTTCCCAGAGCAATATCCGGGTCAAGATTTACGAGCGATTTGAGCTTTCCGCACAGTACACGCCGAAGAAACTGCTGGAAATCTATCGTGAGAGCATTCTGGAAGAGCTGAAGCAGTACAGTCATGTGGAATACGCGGCTTTTAAGTCCGCGGATCTGGAATTTCCCAAGGAGGATCTTCTGATCGTCAATATGGAGGACTCCGGGCTGATCCGCGCAAAAGAAGAGGAGCTTCTCAGGATTCTGGACAAGATCCTTGTAGAGAGATGCGGTTTTTCAGTCAGGGTGCAGGCTGTATACCATGAGAGAGAGAGGGCGGACGACCGACTGGAAGAAGAACGACTGATTCGGCTGAAAGTGGCAGAGATCACGGGGCGTCTGAAGGGATATCGTCCCCTGACGGCTGAGGAAGGAGCACAGGAAAAAGTGCCTTTGGAAGAGGAGGAAGCGGGCGGGCTTTCGAAAGGGAGTCAAGCCCCGGAAGGCGTCGCCGCAGAGAGTGGAGCCGCTGCTGAAGAGACAGAAGGTTCTAAGAGAGTGGGAAGCGTCAAGGAGAGCGACGGCAAGCTGAACGCCGGAAGAAGGGAATTTTCCAAGAGCGAGTTCAGGCGGGGTGACGGTAAAAAAGGAGAATACAGGAGGTCCGACCGGGGAGGGTATGACCGGAATTCCGTGAAGAGATCCGACAACCCGGACGTCATATATGGGCGAGATTTTGAGGAAGAGGCCATTAAGATCGAGGATGTCTCCGGAGAAATTGGATTTCCCATCGTGCTTCGGGGCCAGATCCTGAAGATGGAGACCAGGGAGACGAAAACCGGGAAAACCATTATCTCCTTTGATTTATTTGATCATACGGACACGATCCGCGGGAAACTCTTCGCCCAGAACGAAGAGCAGGCAAAGGAGATCACGAAAGAGATCAAGCAGGGAGCCTTTATCAAGGCGAAGGGGGTGGTTATGATGGATTCTTTTGATAAGGAACTGGTCATGGGGTCCATTAGCGGCATAAAGAAGATCCCGGATTTTACGGTCCACCGGGCGGACACCGCGTTGCACAAGAGAGTTGAGCTTCACTGTCACACGAAGATGAGCGATATGGATGGCGTCTCGGAGACGAAAGACATTGTAAAAAGGGCCTATCAATGGGGGCATCGGGCCATCGCTATCACGGATCACGGCGTGGTGCAGGGCTTTACGGACGCCGGACATGTCTGGGACGATCTCTGGAAGGAGAAACAGAAGCAGTGCCAGGAAAAGGGGGAACCCAAGCCGGACAAGCAGGATTTTTTTAAGGTCCTGTACGGGATGGAGGCCTATCTTGTGGACGATCTGATGGAGATCGTCACAGGGGACCGGGGACAGGATCTGGAGCAGGATTATGTAGTTTTCGATATTGAGACCACCGGTTTTTCTCCGGTCAGCAACCGGATCATTGAGATCGGTGCGGTGAAGGTGACGGGAGGAGAGATCGTAGATCGTTTTTCCACCTTTGTCAATCCTGAGACGCCGATCCCTTTTGAGATACAGAAACTCACCGGCATCCGGGACGAGATGGTGCTGGACGCGCCTCTGATCGAGGATGTGCTTCCGAAATTCCTGGCGTTTTCCCAGGGTTCCGTGATGGTGGCCCACAATGCGAATTTTGACATGAACTTTATTATGGAAAATTGCCGCAGACTGGGCTGTCCCAGGGAGTTCACCTATGTGGACACCATGCTCACTGCGAGGGTGCTCCTGCCGGGACAGGCAAAGCACACTTTGGACGCGGTGTGCAAGACGCTGGGGATTTCTCTGGAAAATCATCACCGCGCCGTGGATGACGCGGAGGCCACGGCACACATGTTTGTAAAGTTTATAAAGATCCTTCGGGAGGAGAGGGAGGTGCATACGCTGACCCAGCTCAACGCCCTTGGGGCGTCCACTCCGGGCCTGGTCCAGAAGGCCCCCTCCCATCATGCGATCATTCTGGCAAAGAACGACCTGGGGAGGACGAACCTGTACCGGCTGGTATCAGAGTCCCATCTGACTTATTTCGGGCGGTTCCCCAGGGTGCCAAAGAGCCTGGTCATGAAATATCGGGAGGGTCTGATCCTGGGGAGCGCCTGTGAAGCGGGAGAGGTTTACCGGGCGCTGGTGGACGGGCAGTCGGACACCCAGATCGCAAGGCTGGTGAGTTTTTACGACTATCTGGAGATCCAGCCCTGCGGGAACAACCGTTTCATGATCGCCTCGGACAAGTTTCGGAATATCCAGTCCGAGGAGGATATCCGGAACGTCAACCGCCGGGTCGTCAAGCTGGGAGAACAGTTCCACAAGCCGGTTGTCGCCACCTGTGACGTGCACTTTTTGGACCCGGAGGATGAGATCTACCGGCGCATTGTTATGTCTGGAAGAGGCTTTGAGGACGCGGACCAGCAGGCACCGCTGTACCTGCATACGACGGAAGAGATGCTGGAGGAGTTTTCCTATCTTGGGAGTGACAAAGCCTTTGAAGTGGTTGTCACAAACACCAATATGATCGCGGACATGATCGAGACCATATCTCCGGTCCGCCCGGACAAATGCCCACCGGTGATCCCGGACAGCGACAAAACCCTGACAAGGATCTGTTACGACAGGGCCCATGAGGTTTACGGCCCGGATCTGCCGGAAGTGGTGGAGGCCCGGCTGAAGCGGGAGCTAAATTCCATCATTTCCAACGGTTTCGCTGTGATGTATATCATTGCTCAGAAGCTGGTTTGGAAATCCGTTGAGGACGGGTATCTCGTGGGGTCCAGGGGATCCGTGGGAAGCTCTTTTGTAGCCACCATGGCGGGGATCACGGAGGTGAATCCCTTAAGTCCCCATTATTACTGCAGCAAATGCCACTATGTGGACTTTGACTCGGAGGAGGTGAAAGCCTACGCCGGGAAAGCCGGGATCGACATGCCGGACAAGATCTGCCCTGTGTGCGGGGAACCCCTGCACAAGGACGGTTTCGACATTCCCTTTGAGACTTTCCTGGGCTTTAAGGGGGACAAGGAGCCGGATATCGACCTGAACTTTTCAGGGGAGTACCAGTCCAAGGCCCATAAATACACGGAGGTCATTTTCGGAGCCGGACAGACCTTCCGGGCGGGCACCATCGGCACTCTGGCGGACAAGACCGCCTACGGATATGTGCTGAGATATTTTGAGGATAAGGGGATCACGAAGCGCAGGAGCGAAGTGGAGCGCCTCGCCATAGGATGTACGGGCGTACGGCGCAGCACCGGCCAGCATCCCGGCGGCATCGTCGTTCTGCCCCTGGGTCAGGACATCAATTCCTTCACCCCGGTGCAGCACCCGGCCAACGATATGGAGACGGACACCATCACCACCCACTTTGACTATCACTCCATCGATCACAATCTCTTGAAGCTGGACATCCTGGGACACGATGATCCCACCATGATCCGCGTGCTGCAGGACATGACGGGGGTTGACCCGCTGACGATTCCGCTGGACGGAAAAGATGTCATGTCCCTTTTCCAGAACACGGACGCTCTGGGGATCACGCCGGAGCAGATTGGCGGGACGAAGCTGGGGGCCCTTGGGCTTCCCGAGTTCGGCACGGACTTTGCCATGCAGATGGTTATCGACGCCCAGCCGAAGTCCTTCTCGGATCTGGTGCGCATCTCCGGCCTGTCACACGGCACCGACGTGTGGCTTGGAAACGCGAAGACTCTGATCCAGGAGGGGACGGCCACCCTGTCCACCTGCGTCTGCACCCGGGACGACATCATGACTTATCTGATCCAGATGGGGCTGGAGTCCGAGACCGCTTTCAAGATCATGGAGGCGGTTCGAAAAGGCGTTGTGGCGAAGGGAAAGTGCGAGAAGTGGCCGGAGTGGAAGGAGGACATGAAGGCCCATAACGTGCCGGACTGGTATATCTGGTCCTGCGAGAAAATCAAGTACATGTTCCCCAAGGCCCACGCGGCCGCCTATGTCATGATGGCCTGGAGGATCGGCTACTGCAAGATCCATTATCCCCTGGCCTATTACGGGGCATTCTTCAGCATCCGGGCGAAGGCGTTTTCGTATGAGATCATGTGCCAGGGACAGGCGCACCTGGAGGAAGTTCTGAAGGATTATCGCAGCAGACCGGAGGACGGTCTTTCCAATAAAGAGAAGGATGCCATCGGCGACATGCGCATCGTGCAGGAGATGTACGCGAGGGGCTTTGAGTTTGCGCCCATTGATATCTTTAAGGCCCATTCCAGACTGTTCCAGATCGTGGACGGAAAGCTGATGCCATCCCTGGTCAGCATCGATGGAATGGGGGATAAGGCCGCGGACGCCGTGATGGAGGCGGCCAAGGACGGACCGTTTTTGTCAAAGGATGATTTCCGTCAGAGGGCTAAGGTTTCCCAGACGATCTGCGACCTGATGGATCGGCTGGGGCTTCTGGGGGATCTCCCGGAGAGCAACCAGATCAGCCTGTTCGATTTTATGCAATAAGGGAAGGAAATATGCCAAAGAGTACGCCGGTATTTGTTGTGGGGAAGCACACGGCAAACCGGCGTCTGTTTCTAAGAAAAAAGTGGTTGAAATATCATAACAAAAGTTGTATAATGACACACGTATTTAGGGCGGAAAAAAGTATGCCCTGCAGGATCAAAGCAGCGATCCGGTCAGTGCCATCAAAAGTCGTTCCGGCGCGTCCAGGTTGCTTCTCACGATTTTCTTTGCTCCTAAGACGGCTTTGTTTCTTCATGACTGCCGCCATCAGCGAAAGAGCTCGCGGGGGCTTTTTCCGGTGAAACCGGCGGGCTGCGGATCAAAATCGTATTTTGAAAGAGGAAGAGTGTTATGGAGACGAAAGAGACAAAAACCGGGGGCTGGCGCTCCAACAAATGGGTGAGGGCGGCGATCCCGGCCCTGCTGTTACATTGTAGTATCGGAACGGTTTACTGCTGGAGCATCTTCAGCCAGGAGATCGCGGATTACATTGGGTTTTCCAAGGCGGCGACGGAGTGGGCCTTCAGCTTTGCCATCTTCTTTTTGGGAATGTCGGCGGCGTTTTTGGGCAACGTGGTGGAGAAGGATATTCACAAGTCTTCCCTGATCGCGGCCATCTGCTTTGCCCTTGGCATGGCGGGAACCGGTTTCTTCATCTATTACGGCGGCCTGCATCAGCACAGCGCCGTGGCATTGGTCGGCATTTATCTCTGTTACGGCCTGATCATGGGCATCGGCCTGGGGACCGGTTATCTCTCCCCTGTAAAGACGCTGATGCTCTGGTTCTCCGACAGAAAGGGCCTGGCAACCGGTCTTGCGGTAGCAGGCTTCGGCGCGGCAAAGGCGATCGCGAGCCCCATCATGCAGGCCATGCTCACCGGCCTTGGAGACGGCGGGATCTATAAGATGTTTATCATCCTTTCCATAGTCTATTTCATTATGATGTTTGTGGGGCACCTGCTTCTGAAGAAGCCGGACGGCTGGCACGAGCCTCAGACCAAGGAACAGAGCCAGAGCATGTTCACCGTGATCAAGTCCAAACCCATTATGAACTACATCGGCATCTGGCTGATGTTCTACATCAATATCACCTGCGGCCTGGCGCTGATCTCCCAGGAAAAGATGATCGTGAAGTGCCTTGGCCTTGCAAGCTATGTGGGCATCATCTCCACGATCTCCGCAGTGTTTAACCCGGGCGGCCGTCTGGGATTTTCCGCCTGGGCGGACACCATGAAGGACAGAAACACGATCTACAAGCTGATCTTCATCCTTTCCATCGTGTTCACCGGGCTTGTGATGGTGACCGGCGGCATTAAGAACGGCGAGGGGAACCTGCTCTTAACGATTCTCGTTCTGGCGCTGATCTTCGTTGTGAACGCCGGTTACGGCGGCGGTTTCTCCAATGTGCCGACGCTGCTTTCCGATCACTACGGCATGGGAAATATCAGCGCGATCCATGGGCTGACCCTTTCCGCATGGGCGATCGCAGGACTGACCGGTAACCAGATGGCTGCCTGGATCGTGAACCATTTCGGCCAGACTGTTACGATCCATGACGTGGAAGTGAACCCTACCGGCTATCAGTGCGTACTCTATGCGACCCTGGTTCTGTATATCCTGGCCCTAGCGATCTGCCTGGTGTTCGTAAGGCCCACCGAGAAGGCGCTGGAGGCAAAGAAGGCAAAAGAGGCGGCAAAAAATAACTGAGGATAAAAAGCCGGTTTTAGGCAGATCCTGAGCGGCGGAGGCTGCGGCTCTGCGTGTTCCGGCAGGGACGGCGCGGAGGCTATGGAACAGGGCGAAGCCATAAGAAAGAACAGAATCCATGGGACAGAGCGGAAAATGCGAAATTCATAAACGGCGTGAAATCCCTGGCGCGGCTGGATCTGTGAAAAGAACAGTTGTCTGACAGCAAATGCCGGAGAGCTTATCATAAAAAAGTGCAGGAGGCAGTCTGGTTTGACGGGCAGCCTCCTGATTTGTAATACGGGCGGAAATCATGCTGCGTCCGAAAGCGTGAGAGAAAGGGGAGGAAGATGACGATCGACGGTTATACAAGGACCTGCGGGCTGATCGGCAATCCGGTGGAACACACGGTATCACCGGCCATACACAATTTCCTGGCGGAAAAGACGGGGCGGGATCTGGCCTACGTCCCCTTCCATGTGGAAACGGGACGGCTGGAGGATGCGGTGAAGGGCGCTTTTGCCTTAAATCTTCTGGGAGTGAATGTGACGGTCCCCTATAAGAGCGATGTGATCCCTTACCTTGCGGAGGTGGACGATCTTGCGGCCCGGATCGGCGCCGTGAACACGCTGGTGCGCCTTCCGGACGGGTTCAAGGGCTACAACACGGATATGCCGGGACTCTACCGCGCCATGCAGTCGGACGGCGTCCGGGTGGAGGGAGAGAAGGCGCTGATCCTCGGCGCAGGAGGCGCCGCCAGAGCGGTGGCGGTAATGCTGGCGGACAAGGGGGCCGGGGAGATCCGGATCCTGAACCGCACCCTCTCCAAGGCGGAGCAGATCGCGGAGGAAGTAAACGCAATGACCGGGAAAAAGCTGGCGGCGGGTTTTCCGCTGGAGGCGTACAGGGATTTCCCGAAGGAGGACAGGTATCTGTGCATACAGACCACCAATGTGGGGATGTTTCCGAAGGTGGAGGATGCTCTGCTGGAGGACCCGGCGTTTTACGCCATGCTTCACACGGGGTATGATCTGATCTTCAATCCTCTGGACACGAGGTTTATGCAGCTCACCCGCAGGGCGGGGGGAAGGGCCTTTAACGGCCTGAAGATGCTGCTCTATCAGGGCGTTATCGCCTATGAGCTGTGGACGGGCTGCGAGATCCCGGAGACGCTGGCCCAGGAGACATACCAAAATATGAGGGCCTGTTTCTGAGCGAAGGGCTGCTGCAAAGGACTTGCTGCAAAGGGCAGGGCGGGTTTTTCGGATCCCTTGGGAGGGAATCGTTAAATTGGTGTGACGCAGAGACAGAAATGCCAGGAAGACAGCATTTTTAGCGAGGCTTTTCTCCTGGATCTTTAGTTGGAAAACAGGCGGGAATGGTCAGGGTGAGGCGTCAAAAAGAGACGAATTCTTTCCCTTTGCAATCGTGAAAAACATAGATCGGGGAGAACGGGAATGGAGAAAATCAAAAAGAGCATCGTCCTTATCGGGTTTATGGGGAGCGGTAAGACCACTGTGGGCCTTAAGCTTTCCTGGAAGTTAAGGCTCCCTGTGGAAGATACGGATAAACTCATTGAAAAGAGAGAGGGCTGTACCATTTCTCAAATCTTCGAGAGGGAAGGGGAAGAAGCCTTCCGGAAAAAGGAGACAGAACTCTTAAAACAGATCGCCGGGAGCCGGTATCTTCGAATCCTGTCCGTGGGGGGCGGAACGCCCGTGCGGGAGGAAAATCGTCCGCTTATGAGACAGTGCGGCACGGTAGTGTACCTGAGGGTCAGACCGGAGACGGTCTATGAGAGGCTGAAGGAAGATTCTTCCAGGCCGCTTCTGCAGTGTGAAGATCCCCTGGAGAGGATCCAGAGTCTTCTGGCGGACAGAAGGGAAGCCTATGAGAGCAGCGCGGATATCATTTTGGATGTGGACGATCTCGACTCAGAGGAATGTGCGGAGATGATCCTGCGCAGGGCGCGGCAGATCTGAGTGATTTTGACAGATCTCAACAGATTCTAACATATTTCATAAGGTTGTGTAAGATTTCCCCGAAAGCTGTAATACCCCTTTCGGAGATGAATGGCCAGTGCCGAGTGAATTTGAAAAAGACGGGATAATGTTCAAACAAGGAAGAACATTCAAACATGGACCTGCTTAATGACAGAATCAGTTAATTTTAGGAGGATGCTTTTATGAAAATTTTGGTGATCAACGGTCCCAATCTGAACTTTCTGGGGATTCGGGAGAAAGAGGTGTACGGAACCCAGGACTATCAATATCTTTTGAACCTGATCGCGCAGAAAGGGCAGGAGTGCGGCTGCGAGATCGAAGTCTTCCAGAGCAATCACGAGGGGGCGATCATCGACAGGATACAGGACGCGTATTTTGACGGCACGGACGGCATCGTGATCAATCCCGGGGCGTACACCCATTACTCCTACGCGATCCACGACGCCCTGGCCAGCGTGACAACGATCCCGAAGATAGAGATCCACATCTCGGACATTACCGCCCGGGAGGAGTTCCGAAAGGTGTCCGTCACGGCACCCGCCTGTGATAAGCAGATATACGGCCAGGGCCTGAATGGATATCTGCTCGCCATCGACGAGATCCTTGCCCGGAAGGCATGATTTCTAAAAAAAAGTTTAAATTTGAGAAAAAGTGTTGAAAAGTTGTCTTTTTTATATTAAACTAGACAGGAATTATAATCGTGACAACTTCAGGAGGTTTATTTTATGATTTCTGCGAGTGATTTCAGAAATGGTATTACTATTGAGCTGGAAAACAGCGTATTCCAGATCGTTGAATTTCAGCATGTAAAACCCGGCAAGGGTGCGGCGTTCGTGCGCACGAAGCTGAAGAACGTAAAGAGCGGCGGCGTGATCGAGAGAACCTTCCGCCCTACCGAGAAATGTCCTCAGGCACGTATTGACAGAAAGGATATGCAGTATTCTTATACGGATGGTGATCTGTATTACTTTATGGATACGGAAACTTTCGATACCATAGCCCTCAGCAAGGATACCGTCGGCGACGCTTTGAAGTTTGTAGTGGAGAATGAAGTCTGCAAGATCTGTTCCCATAACGGAAGCGTTTTTTCCGTAGAGCCTCCTCTTTTTGTGGAACTGGTGGTTACCGAGACCGAACCCGGTTTCAAGGGTGATACCGCTACCGGCGCTAACAAACCCGCTATCGTGGAGACCGGAGCGCAGGTTGCAGTGCCTCTGTTTGTGGAGCAGGGAGATAAGATCAAGATCGACACGAGAACCGGCGAGTATCTGTCCCGCGTATAAGAATGCGGGTTCCGGGGGACCGGAAGATATCTTTTTCTGACTTGTAAGACAATATTTTCTGCAACGGGCTTTTGATTTTTGAGGGCTCCGCGGCGGGTGATATTGTCTTTTTGTTTTATGAGAAGGGGCCGTGGGCGCGGCCAAATGGCAGAAAAAGGAAATCGGATTGAAAAAAGAAGAATTTTGTATGGAAGTGGAACAGAAGATAGCAGAAAAACTGGGGGACAATTTTGAAATTAAACTGCAGGAGGTGCGGAAGAACAACAATGTGCGATGGCAGGGCCTGATCATCAAGGAAAAAGGAAAGAGCATGGCCCCGACGGTTTATCTGGACGACCTCTATCAGGAGTACGAGCAGGGAAAGGTGGAGATGGAGGATGTCCTGGAAGGCATTCTGGAACTTCTCCGGGAAAAAATGCCAAGGGAAGATGTGGACATGAATTTTTTCCTCGATTACGAAAAGGTGAAGGACAGGATTTGCTATCGCCTGATCAATGAGGAGAAGAACCAGGAACTTCTCGCTGATACACCGTATATACCTTTTCTGGATCTTGCGGTCTGTTTTCTGTACTCTTTTGAAAACAGCGAGATGGGAAACGGCAGCATCCTGATCCGAAATCAGTATCTGGAGACCTGGGGCGTATCCGTCAAGGAATTGTGGGACACTGCGGATCGCAACACAAGGCGTCTGTTTCTTCCGGAATGTACCTCCATGGAAAATGTCCTGAAAGAAATCGGTGAGAAGGAAAGGACGGAATTTCATCCGGAGCTGCCGGAGCCGGACGGAAAGTTCCTTTCCATGAGCGTGCTCAGCAACCGGCAGAGAATCTTCGGTTCCGCGGTTCTTTTGTACGACGGCTATCTGGAGAGAATTGGAGAGAAAATTGGAAAAAATTATTTTATCCTGCCCAGTTCGATTCACGAGGTGATCATTCTCCCGGAGAACGGCGGGGAAGATTATGAGGGGATGCGTGAGATGATTCGCGAGATCAATGAGACGCAGGTGGAGGATCAGGAAATTTTGTCGGACAACCTGTATTATTTTGACAGGCAGAAGAACAAAATGAGGATTGTCTGAATTTACTAAATATTGATTTTCTTAAAAAAAGAGTAGACATCCGTCTGTTTTTGTGTTAGTATAATCAAGGTGATGTAACAATTTTGTAACAGATTAGGCGACCGTAGTCTAATGGATAAAACGATGGCCTCCGACGCCGTTGTTGCAGGTTCGAGTCCTGTCGGTCGCATTTTACATCACCTTGTTTATCCTACGCTGATACTATTATAACGAAATCGAGCGGTCTTTCTGCTCGATTTTTTGAAACATGAAGGTTGTCTGACAGTAGTGCGGACAGACAGTTATGATTGAGTGGCGAGAGGTCATGATGGATAAAATTATTAAAAATGGGAAATATATTTTTCCGGTGATTGTCCTTGTTGCGGTTGCCTTTACCGTTGTAATTGCCCTGAAGGCCGGCGAAGTGCACAGGGATGAACTGGATCAGATCGGCGAGTCGATCAGTGAAAGCACTCAGGAATCAGAATCTTCCTCCAGCATGATGATGGAGAGTTCCGAGACGGGAATCCCCCTGGAGGCGAATGAAGACGCGGACATTCATGATCTGGTGGAAAGATATTATAACGCTGTGGCAGAGGGCGACGAAGATATTCTGAACAGTGTATGCGATAAAGTGGAAGAAAAAGATATGCTGCGGTATTTAGAAACGGCGAAGTACATTGACCACTATTCGGCGCTGGATATCTATACAAAACCCGGATACGAAGAGGGGGACGTCGTCACATACATTTATTTCAAGGTGGTTTTTACCGGTCAGGAGGCGGAATACCCCGGCTATCAGATGCTGTATCTCTGCGCGTCCGAAGATGGGTCTAAATACATCAAGAGGACCAGCAAGCCGACGGAGATGAATGAGTATGTAGAACAGATCAGCACGGAAGCGGACGTGGTGGAACTGATTAACCGGGTGAAGGTAGAGTATGACAACCTGATGGCAGAACAGCCGGAACTGCTCACTTATCTGAAGGAACTGGATGAAGAAGTGAACCGTGTGGTTGGTGTTGAACTTGCAAAGCATGAAGCGGAGGGGAATCCTTCCCAGGAGAACCCGGAGACGCCCTCCGAGGGTGTGCCGGAAGATGGCGGCGCGGGGGAGGGCGAAGACCCGGCGGCGCAGGAACCTGTCTATGCAGTCGCTTCCACCACTGTAAACGTCAGGGCTTCGGACAGTGAAAAGGCGGAAAAATTGGGAAGGCTGGCGCTGGGAGAAAAGATCCAGGTCCTGGAGCAGCTGGTGAACGGATGGTCACGGGTGCTGTACGAAGGCAAGGATGCATATATCATGAGCCAGTATCTGGACGTTCAGGAGAGCGCCGGACAGTACGGCAGCATGGGAACGGTCAAAGCGCTGGAAACGATCAATATCCGGGCAAAGGCAAGCGTGGACTCTTCTAAGCTTGGGACTTTGGCCATGGGGGAAACAGCGGATCTGATCGCAGATGAAGGCGAGTGGTGCAAGATTAACTTTAACGGCCAGGTTGCCTATGTAAAATCGGAATATGTGGAGAAAAGTATTTCTGGACAATAAATTTGGCAGATGTTTCATTTTTGGATTCCTATGATAAAACAGCCTGGGACTGCATATACTGTCGTGGTAAAAAGACGAGCGCTTTCTAAAAGGAAAGCGCTTTTTCTTTCAAAAAAGGAGGAAGAATGATGCAGCCACAGGAAGCAGCCGTTTACAGGGACATTCAAAAAAATGCGGACCGCATGATGAAGACGCTGGATACACTGTCGGACAAAGTGTATGACAATGATCTGGCAGTCCAGATCTCTCGCCAGTCCTTAAAATTTTCCCAGATCCACAACGAGGCCACGCAGAAGCTTGTGGATTCGAGATCGGAAAACTATAGGAGCACGTATTTGGAAGATTTTGTGCAGAAGGGAAATCTTCAATATAACACCCTGTTAAACACCAGTACGGGACATATTGCGGAACTTCTGATCGAAAATACGACAAAGGGGATCGTGGAAATGGAAAAGACGTTGCGCCATCATCCGGAAGTGATGGGCGCTCCGGCGGATCTCGCAAAGAAAATGCTCTCGCTGGAGGAGAGCAATGTTTCCGCCTGGAAGGAATTTTTATGAAAGGAATTTTTAAGACGGCACACGGTCCGTTTTGTGCATAATCCACAAAAAAAGTCTGGAAAATTTTACACATTACTTTGATAAAGTGTATTGTGAATTTGGGAGAATGAGATTATAATTAGCGTCAGTGGGACAAAGGCGTTCTGGGTTAGGGACGACTATGTCCTTTACTCATTATGGCGACTTCTTGTGGAAGAGGAAAGCCGTATCCTGTATTCCTTGGATCCCAAAAACACTATATTATGAAGGAGGACATGAAAATGTCGTATGTTGATGAGGTATTTGATCTTGTAGTCGCAAAGAACCCCGCTCAGCCCGAGTTTCATCAGGCCGTGAAGGAGGTTCTGGAGTCTCTTCGCGTTGTCATCGAGGCAAACGAGGAGAAGTACCGCAAGGATGCGCTCCTGGAGAGGATCGTAACTCCCGAGAGACAGATCCTTTTCCGTGTTCCCTGGGTGGATGACAAGGGACAGGTACAGGTAAACAACGGTTTCCGCGTACAGTTCAACTCCGCCATCGGACCTTATAAGGGAGGTCTCCGCCTGCATCCTTCCGTAAACCTGGGAATTATTAAGTTCCTTGGCTTTGAGCAGATCTTCAAGAATTCCCTGACCGGACTTCCCATCGGCGGCGGCAAGGGCGGTTCCGACTTTGACCCCAAGGGCAAGTCTGACAGAGAGGTTATGGCGTTCTGCCAGAGCTTTATGACCGAACTGTATAAATACATCGGCGCCGACACTGATGTTCCCGCAGGAGATATCGGAACCGGCGCGAGAGAGATCGGCTATATGTACGGCCAGTATAAGAGACTGACCGGTCTCTACGAGGGCGTGCTCACCGGAAAGGGCCTTTCCTACGGCGGATCCCTGGCAAGAACCGAGGCTACCGGTTACGGGCTTCTCTATCTGACCGAGGAGATGCTGAAGTGCAACGGCAAGGATATCGCCGGAAAGACCGTGGCTGTATCCGGATCCGGCAACGTAGCGATCTATGCGATCCAGAAGGCGCAGCAGCTGGGCGCTAAGCCTGTGACCTGCTCCGATTCCACCGGCTGGGTATATGATCCCGAAGGCATCGACGTTGCCCTTCTGAAGGAAGTGAAGGAAGTAAAGCGCGCGAGACTCACCGAGTACGCCGCAAAGAGACCTTCCGCACAGTATCACGACAAGGCCTCCGAGGGAACCAATCAGTGGTGCATCAAGGTGGATATCGCCCTTCCCTGCGCAACCCAGAACGAGCTGAATCTGGACGACGCGAAGGCTCTTGTGGCAAACGGTGTGATCGCCGTAGCCGAGGGTGCAAACATGCCTACCACCCTGGAGGCAACGAAGTATCTTCAGGACAACGGCGTTCTGTTCTGCCCCGGCAAGGCGGCAAACGCCGGCGGCGTAGCCACCTCCGCTCTGGAGATGAGCCAGAACAGCGAGAGACTTTCCTGGACCTTCGAGGAAGTTGACGCGAAGCTGAAGAACATCATGGTGAACATCTTCCACAACCTGGATGACGCCGCAAAGAAGTACGGCAAGGCCGGCGACTATGTTGCAGGCGCAAACATCGCAGGTTTCCTGAAAGTTGCGGACGCTATGACCGCACAGGGGATTGTGTAAACAAACGAGTGAAATGCGCAGGCGCAGACGGGCGCCTGGCGAGTGGTCCGGGGGCAGAGCGCTCCCGGACTTTTTATGTTGCGGTATGTCTCGGGTGCGGTATTCTGGATACGGCATCTGTCGCGTTTGTCTTTGGGGATCTTGTTGTGCAGGAAAGCATGCTCTCGGACTGCACAGAAATTTTTTGGAGTTTTAGGGAGTGCGAAAAAACTGTTCGGGCAGTGATCTTTTTGGAAAACGGGCGTCCGATGTACAAGATGTAAAATTGCATAATAAAAGTAAAAAATCGGCGGAAATTTTCAAAAATTAAATATTGAATTTGGGAAGAATTGATTTATAATAAATTGGTTAAAAGATGGAGTGTGGCGGTTATGTTTCTGGTATATTTTATTCTTTGGATCATATTCAACGCGAATTTTACTCTGGAGATCGCTCTGTTCGGGATCGTTTTTGCAGCGCTCCTTCTGCTTTTTATGTGCAGATTCTGCGATTACAGCCTGGAAAAGGAAAAGTGGGTGTACCGGAACGCTTTCCGCTTTCTGAAATATGTCGTGCTGCTGATACTGGAGGTGGTGAAGTCCAACATGGCGGTCATGCATCTGATCATCACCCAGAAGGAGGAGCCGGAGCCTCTTCTGGTCAGTTTTCAGACAGACCTGAAAAAACCGGCGGGCCAGGCCCTCCTTGCGAACACGATCACCGTCACTCCCGGCACGATCACCGTTTTGTTGGAGGACGGAAAGTACACCGTCCACTGCCTGGACGAGGAGTTTGCGGATGGCATCGAGGACTCGGAGTTTGCGAGACTGCTGAAGCAGATTGAGAACAGTGAAAAAGCAGAAAACCATAAGGAGACGGAAATCAGAGAAAACAGTAAGAAACAGAAGAAAGCACAGAAGAAAGGCAGTACTGAACAGAAGGCAGTGCAGAATAGAAGGAAGCACAGAACAGCAAACAATCAAGATCGTGATGAAGAAAAAAATAGAAATAGGAAACATCAATAGTCAGTGAAGAAAGCATTTGGCGAAGGAGCGGAAAGGAGAGAGATGGGAAAAGGAATTGAGGCGCTGGACGGCGCGTATCACATTCTGTTTATCGCGGCCCTGACGGTTCTGGCGTGCATGGTCATTCTGTGCCTGATCCGGGCCATCATAGGCCCCAGGGTTGCCGACCGGATCGTTGCCACGAACATGATGGGGACCATCGTCATGGTCATTATCGCGATCCTTGCGGTCATGCTGGGGGAGGGGTATCTCATGGATATCTGCCTGATCTACGCCATGATCAGCTTTCTCGCCGTGATCGTGCTGACAAAGGTGTATATGGGCGTGTACCGAAAGAAAAAGATGGAAGAGGAGAGAGGTGAAAAGGATGGCGGCGCTGGAGTGGATTAGATTTTGCGCGGGCGGTCTGTTTTTGCTCTGCGGCATTGTTTTCTTTGTCTTTGAAATGATCGGAGTGTTCCGGTTCCGTTATGTTATGAACCGGATGCATGCAGCGGCCATGGGGGATACCCTGGGGATCGGATTTTCCATGCTGGGACTGATGATCCTCTGCGGTTTTAATTTTACTTCCCTGAAGATGCTCTGCGTGGTGATCTTTCTGTGGTTTTCTTCGCCGGCATCCTCCCATCTGATCGCCAGACTTGAGGTGACTACGGATGAAGAGCCGGAAAAGCATTACAAAAAGAAGAACATAGAGCCCGGGGAGAAAGAAAAGGAGGCGGTCTGAGATGTCGGTCTTTACGGATATCCTGTTGTTGTTCCTGGTGGTCTGCGCAGTGGCGGCGTCCCTGTCAAAAAATTTATTGAATTCCATCCTGATCTTTATGTCGTACAGTCTTGTCATGTCCATCATCTGGATTCTTCTGGAGTCCCCGGATCTGGCGATCACGGAGGCGGCTGTGGGAGCGGGTATCACGAGCCTTCTGTTCTTTGTGACGCTGAAGAAGATCCATGCCATCGTCGAATCCGACAGGAAGGAGAAGAAGGATGAGTAGAAAGCTTTCGGAGGAAGAATACAAAAAAACGCTTTCCTACCGGGTGGAGCAGTGGTTTGCAGGGCAGAGGGATCCCTATCTGGAGCATCTGCGGATGAAACCCCAGGCCGAAAGGACTCCGGAACCGGAAAGGGAAGAAGCTCTCCGGGAAGAAAAAAAGGAGAGGCTGGATAAGGTCTACCGGATCTCCGATAACAGGCCGGTGAAACTCTTTGAGAAATTGTACCGGATCTTCTGCATCGCGTTCTGCTTTTTTCTCGTGGCCATGCTCCTGATCGCCGTCAGCTTCCTGCCGAGCTACGGAGAGGATGAGAAGCCCGTGAACAACGAGGTCTCCCGGCGCTATATTGAAAAGGGACTGCAGGAGACCGGGGCGGTGAACATCGTGACCGGCATGATCCTGGATTACAGGGCTTTCGACACCCTTGGGGAATCCCATGTGCTGTTCGCCGCCACCTGCACCGTGCTGATCCTGCTGCGGCATGACAAAAAGAAGGGAGAGAGGGATACGGAGGAGGAGTCGGACCGCGTCTATGAGCCGAAAAATGATGTCATTCTGCAGATGGTCACTAAAGTTTTGGTGCCGCCCATCATCCTCTTTGGGATTTATGTCATCCTGTGCGGACACCTGGGGCCCGGCGGCGGGTTTTCCGGAGGGGCTGTGATCGGCGCGGGGCTGATCCTGTATCTCAACGCTTTCGGCTTTGCAAAGACGGAGAAATTTTTCTCGGAAAAGACCTATAAGGTTCTGAGCGTCAGCGCCCTGGGCTGTTACTGCCTGGCGAAGAGTTATTCCTTCTATACCGGGGCGAACCACATAGAGAGCGTGATTCCCCTGGGAACGCCGGGGGCGATCCTGAGCAGCGGGCTGATCCTGGTGCTGAATATCTGCGTCGGTATCGTGGTGGCGGGAACCATGTACACCTTTTATGTGATGTTTCGTAAGGGCGGATATTGATGTGAGAGGGCGGAATGTTTTTTATATGCGAGTGATGTCAGCCATAGACGGGGCGTGACAGAGACAGGTGCAGTCAGCCATAGGCAAGTGTGAAGTTAGCCATAGGCGGAATGGAGATTAAAATGGATGTTATGAATCTCTTTCGGAATTATGAGGAGGCGGTGGCCATGATCCTCTTCGGCATCGGCTTTTCCAATCTGCTGATGCAGAAGAACCTGATCAAAAAGATCATCGGCATGAATATCATGGACACCTCCGTATATCTTTTTCTTGCGGTGAAGGGCTATATTGAGGGACATAAGGCGCCCATCGTGGTGGACGGGGTGCAGAGCGTGGAAGCCTATATCAATCCGATCCCCAGCGGTCTGGTCCTCACCGGCATCGTGGTGTCCGTCTCCGTCAGCGCCCTGATGCTGGCGCTTACCATACGCCTGTATCGGCGGTACCACACGCTGAATCTGGACGAAATCTCCACCCTGCTGAAGAAGGAGGAAAAATCATGAGCTTCGTGCAGAACTTTCCCTTTTTCAGCATCCTGCTGTCGCTGTTTGCGGGGCCCTTGTCCTCCGTTTTGAGCGGGAAGGCGGCGAAAGCGCTGAACGCGGCGGTGATCACGATCGCAGGCATCCTCTCCGCCGCCACGCTGGTCTTCGTGCTGGGGACCGGGGAGAGCTATGTCTACACCATGGGGCATTTCCCCGCGCCCTGGGGGAACGAGATCCGGGTGGGCGTCCTGGAGGCGGGCATGGCGGTGTTTTTCTGCATCGTCATGCTGCTCTGCATGATGGGCGGCGCGGCGGAGCGTCTTCTGGAGATCGAAGAGGGGAAACAGAATCTTTATTATGTGATGGTGAACCTGCTTCTCTGCTCCCTGCTGGCGCTGATCTATACGAAGGACCTGTTTACGGCATATGTTTTCGTAGAGATCAATACCATTTCCGCCTGTGGTCTGATCATGATCCGGCAGACGGGCAGGACCATTGAGGCGGCGGTGAGATATATGATCATGAGCCTTCTGGGATCCGGCCTTCTGCTCCTGGGGATCGTCTTTCTCTATGACCTCACGGGGCAGCTCCTCATGGACCACATTAAGATCCAGGTGCAGCTGCTTTCCGTGACGGGGGAGTATCACATCCCCCTGCTGATCGCCATCAGCTTTATGGCAGTGGGACTGGCGATCAAGAGCGCGCTCTTTCCGTTCCACGCCTGGCTCCCGGACGCCTATGGCTATTCCACGCTGTCCTCGGCGGCGATTTTGTCCTCCCTGGTCTCCAAGGGGTATATCTTTCTGCTGATCAAGATCTTTTATCAGGTGATCGGCTTTGACCTGATCGTCCGGAGCAAGGTTATAAATGTATTGTTTGTCTTCGGCGTGGCGGGGATGCTGTTCGGCTCCGTCAGCGCCATCCGGGAGAAGGATATCCGGAGGATGATCGCCTTTTCCTCCGTGGCGCAGATCGGTTATATCTACATGGGATTCGGCCTGGGGACCACCGCCGGCATGATCGCCAGCATCTTCCACATCCTCTCCCATGGGGCGACGAAATCCCTTCTGTTCGTCGCGGCGTCTGGACTGACCGATGTGTCGGACAAACGGAGAAGCATCCGGCGGCTGACCGGAGCGGGATATCGGAACCGGCTGGCGGGGGTAACCTTTACCGTGGGTGCTCTCTCCATGGTGGGATTTCCCATGTTCTCCGGCTTTATCTCCAAGATCCTGTTCGCCCAGGCCGCCATGGAAAACGACGGCAAGATGCTGGTGACCGTGGTGGCGCTGGCGGTGAGCACGATCCTGAACGCCATGTACTTCCTGAAGACCGTGATACGGATCTATACGCCCCTGCCGGCGGACGGCGGGGAAGAAGAGGCGGAGGGCAATACGGTCCTGCGCATGCGGGACTGCCCGGCAAAGAGCCTTGCCATGATATGTTTTATCGCGCTGAACCTGTTCCTGGGGCTGTCCTCGGAACCCATTGTGGATCTGATCCGGAAGGGCCTTGACATGTTCGCGTAGAAAGAGGGATGACCTATGCTGGTGTTATCGATGACTGTGGCCCTGCTGGCCGGAATCCTGCTTCTGACCGCTTCCTTTGCGGAGCACCTGGGCCAAGGAAAACTGTCAGAAGCGGAAAAGCGTTCAGAAGCGGAAGCCCCGGACGGCAGAGACGGAAAACTGCATATTTTCGTGGGTGGCGTTATGCTCCTGGCCGCCGTCACCGCCCTTGCGGCGGCGTTTGGGGAAGGGAGAGAAACGGTTCTGTTCTTCCTTATGGACAGGATACCGATTTCCTTCCGGCTGGACGATGTGGGCCGGATCTTTCTGGTCCTGACCGTGGTGATCTGGACGGCAGTGTGCTTTTATTCGTTCAAATATATGCGGCATGAAGGGGAAGAAAAGCGCTTTTACGGGTTCTTTTTTCTTGCTTATGCGGCGCTGATCGCCCTGGACGGCGCGGCGAACCTGATCACTTTCTATTTCTTTTTTGAGTTTATGACGCTGTGTTCCATGCCTCTTGTGATCGGCAGGGGCGGGAGAGAGGCGGTCATGGCGGCGCTGAAATACCTGTTTTATTCCCTGGCGGGGGCGTATCTCGCCCTTTTCGGCATCTTTATCCTGTATCAGTCTTGCGACTCCGTGGCTTTCAGGGCCGGAGGCGTCCTGAACCAGGCGCTGGCGCAGCAAAACCAGGGGATCCTTCTGGTGGCCGTATTCGCCATGCTGGTGGGCTTTGGGGCAAAGGCGGGGATGTTCCCGCTTCACGCCTGGCTCCCCACGGCGCACCCCATTGCGCCGGCCCCCGCTTCGGCGGCGCTCTCCGCCATCATCGTAAAGTGCGGCGTCCTGGCCGTGATCCGCACGGTCTATTTTATCGTCGGCCCTAATTTCCTGCGGGGAACCTGGGTGCAGAAGGTCTGGCTGATCCTGGCGCTGATCACGGTGTTTCTGGGTTCCATGCTGGCGTTTTTGGAAAAAGGGTTTAAGAAGAGGCTCGCCTATTCCACGGTCAGTCAGGTCTCGTATATTTTATTCGGCCTGGCGCTCTTTACGCCCCAGGCCTTTGCCGGGGCCATCCTGCAGCTTTTGGCGCACGCCCTGGTGAAGTGCGCCCTCTTTATGACGGCGGGGATCTTTATTTTGAGGACGGGAAAGACCCAGGCGGAGGACTACATCGGGATCGGAAAGAAGATGGGGCTAACCCTCTGGGGCTACACCATCGCCTCTCTGTCCCTGATCGGCATCCCGCCCACCGCCGGTTTTATCGGCAAGTGGTATCTCTGTCAGGGGGCCCTGGACGCGGGGCTGGGCGTCCTTTCCTATCTCGGTCCCGCGGTGCTGCTTGTCAGCGCGGTCCTCACGGCGGGGTATCTTCTCCCCGTTTCGATCCGGGGCTTTCTGCCAGGCAGGGAAGAAGGGGACTGGGGGCCGAAAGAGCGGGAAAAGGCGGACCTGATGACGGTGACGCTGTGGTTTGTAACGATACTTTCGCTGCTGATCGGGCTGTTTCCCGGGCATATCCTTGCCTTTGTAAACGGTATCTCCGACGCGATCCTGTAAGGAGGATAAAAAATGAGGGAAGTTTTTTTAGTGATCGCCGTGCTGCTTCCTCTGATCGGGGGCGCAGGGATTTCTGTCATCCCCTGGAAAAAGAGGGGCGCGATGATGGTATACACAGAAGGCGTGGTTCTGCTGACCTCTGCGCTGGCCTTTCTTCTGATCCTGAACAGGCCCGCCGGAGCGTTCACGCTGTTCCGGTTTACCGGGCAGCTCAGCATCAGTTTTCGGCTGGACGCCGTGGGAAGCGTGTTCACCGCGCTCGTCGCCTTTCTCTGGCCGCTGGCCACCCTGTATTCCTTTGAGTATATGACCCATGAGAAGCACGAGAAGGTCTTCTTTATGTTCTATGTGATGACCTACGGGGTGACGCTGGGGATCTCCATGGCGGAGGATCTGGTGACGCTGTATTTCTTTTATGAGATGCTCACCCTTGTGACGGTGCCCCTGGTCATGCACACGCTGACGAAAGAGGCGATCCGCGCCGGAAGGACTTATCTCTGGTATTCCCTGGGGGGCGCGGCCTTCGCCTTTATCGGCATGATCTTTATCCTGGTGTATGGAAACACGGCGGATTTCACTCCCGGGGGCGTGCTGGATGCGGCTGCATTAGGGGATAAGCGTGGACTGATGCTGCTGATTTACGTGATCTGCTTCTGCGGCTTCAGCGTGAAGGCGGCGATGTTCCCCTTCAGCGCATGGCTTCCCAAGGCCGGCGTTGCGCCCACGCCGGTGACAGCCCTTCTGCACGCTGTGGCGGTTGTAAAGGCGGGGGCTTTCGCCAATATCCGCGTGACCTACTTTATCTTCGGCACGGCGCTCCTTAGAGGCACCTGGGCCCAGAAGGTGCTGACGGCGCTGACGATCTTTACGATAGTTTATGGCTGCAGCAGGGCGCTGAAGGAGACTCATCTCAAGCGCCGGCTGGCATGGTCCACGGTGAGCAATCTCTCGTACATTTTATTCGGCGTGACTATGATGTCCCCCCTGGGGCTCATGGGAGCGCTCTGTCATATGGTGTGCCACGCGGTGATGAAGATCTGTTCTTTCTTCTGCGCGGGGGCGGTGATCTATCGGACGGAGCGGACCTATGTGCACCAGCTGGACGGCCTGGGGAGAAAGATGCCCGCGGTCTTTCTGCTCTTTACGGTCTCCGGGATGGCCCTCATGGGAGTGCCGGGGCTCACGGGCTTTGTCAGCAAGTGGTACCTTGCCAAGGCCGCGGTGGCGGAGGGCGGGCTCCTTTCCTATCTGGGCATCGCGGCGCTGATGATTTCGGCGCTCCTCACGGCGGTCTATATGCTGGGCATTTCGGTGAGGGCCTTTTTCCCGGGACAGGATTTTCGCTATGACAGTCTGGGGGAGGTCTCGGACCCGGGGTGGAAGATGCTGCTTCCCCTGTGGATCTTCGCGGCGGTGATGGTCCTGATCGGGCTTCGTCCGGAGCTCCTGACGGATCTGATCGGGGATGTGGTCTATTCGGCGTTTTAGGAGGCATTGCAATGGGTGGGATCTTATACTTTCTGATATTCGGGCCATTTCTCGGGGCGGCGGTCACCGCCTGCCTGGGGGAGAAGAGAGAGCGGGCCAGGGTGGTTTTCGCGGATCTGTTTCTGGTGCTGGAGTTTGGACTGGCGGTGTATCTGACCGCGCGGAATGCCGGGGGCCTTGCGGCCGGAGGCACGATCCGGGCGTATGTCAGGGATCTCTGCGGCTTCGGGCTGAGCTTTCAGCTGGACGGTTTCCGGGGGCTGTACGGGATCATCACGGCCTTTATGTGGCTGGCGGCCACGGTTTTTTCCAGGGCCTATTTTCAGGGGCATTCGAATAAAATGCGCTTTTACGCATTCCTGCTGCTGACCCTCGGAGCCACCATGGGCGTCTTTTTCTCCCAGGACCTCTTTACGCTCTTTCTGTTTTTTGAGATCATGTCCTTTACTTCCTATGTGTGGGTGGCCCAGGAGGAATCCCGGGAGGCCCTGAAGTCGGCGGGCACTTACCTGGCGGTGGCGGTGATCGGCGGCATGGTCCTGCTCATGGGATTGTTTCTATTGTATCATGAGCTGGGGACGCTGGATTTTGACGGGATCCGGACGGCCGCTCAGGTCTGCCGAAACCAGGAACTTTTGTTTGCGGCCGGGATCTGTATGCTCGTGGGATTCGGGGCGAAGGCGGGTGCTTTTCCCCTGCACATCTGGCTCCCCAAGGCCCATCCCGTGGCACCGGCACCGGCCTCCGCGCTCCTGTCCGGGATTTTGACAAAGACGGGGATCTTTGGTATATTGGTGATATCTGTCAGGTTGTTTTCGGGGGACGGAACCTGGGGGAGGATCCTTTTGATGATCGGCGTCCTCACGATGTTTTTGGGAGCCCTGCTGGCGGTCTTTTCCGTGGATTTAAAGAGGACCCTGGCCTGTTCCTCCATGTCCCAGATCGGCTTTATCCTCGTAGGCGCGGGAATGATGACGCTTCTGGGAGAGGGAAACGGCGTCGCCGCCCGTGGAGTTTTCCTCCACATGGCGAACCACTCCCTGATCAAATTATTGCTCTTTCTGGCGGCGGGAGCGATCTTTCAGAATACTCACGGGCTGGACATAAACCGGATCCGGGGCTTTGGGCGGAAAAAGCCTCTTTTGAAGATCCTGTTCCTGATCGGAGGTCTGGCGATTTCGGGGATCCCTCTGTTTGGGGGCTATGTCAGCAAAACCCTGCTGCATGAGAGCATCCTGGCCTATGGGAGCGCGCCCTGGATCCGGGGAGTGGAGATCGTCTTTCTGTTGAGCGGCGGTCTGACCCTGGCCTATATGACGAAATTGTTTGCGGCGATCTTCATCGAAAAAAATGCGGACGCCGGGGTCCAGGCGATTTATGATCGGAAAAAGCAATATCTGCGTTTTGACAACGGCGCGGCGCTTACAGTCAGCGGGGCAGCGCTGTTTGTGTGGGGGCTTTTCCCTCATGGGCTGATGGAACGGGCGGCTGGTTTTGCACAGGGCTTCTTAGGCGTATCGGAAACCGCCGGGGAAGCGGCGGCATACTTTTCCTGGGAAAGCTTGCAGGGAGCCGTGGTGACGCTGGCGGTGGGGGCTGTGGTCTATTTTGGCGGCATCCGGGTCTTTCTCTATGACAGGAAGAGCGGCTACAAGAACTGCTGGCCCAGGCGTCTGGATCTGGAGGAGCTGGTCTATCGTCCGCTGGTGCTTAAGGGCCTTCCCCTGGTGGGCGGCGTGGCCTCCCGGATCCTGGACAGCCTTGTGGACGGAATGGCGGAGATCCTGCGGAGGACCCTGCTCCGGGATTCCCCCCTGCCGGCGGAGAGGGCGGAGGGCAATCTTCTCACGGAGACGGCCGGGCGGTTTGCCAACGCCTTCTGCCGTCTGCGGAACCGGTTTTCGGGCCGGGAGCCGGAACCGGGCAGGGATTATGTGCATGTCTTTGCCATGAAACACATGGAGCTGAGAGAGGACGGCGACATCATCTCCAGGAGCTTATCCTTCGGGCTGATGCTCTTTGGGATCGGACTGTGCGCTACTTTGATCTACATTTTGCTTTGACTTTTCATTCCATCCTGATCAAAGGATGGCGATCTTGCGGAGAAAAGAATGGAACAGAGGACAAGGGGAACTTTTCCCTGGAGGGAATTTCTGAAGAATCTGGCGGTGATCGCCATACCCATCGCCGTGCAGAACCTGCTGACCACCACGGCCAGCATGGTGGACACGATGATGGTGGCGCCCCTGGGGGAATTGTCCGTGGGGGCCCTGGGGCTCTGCGCCCAGTTTTCCTCCCTGATGTTTTCGGGCTACTGGGGCTTTGTGGGCGGGGGCATGCTGTTCTTTTCGCAGTATTACGGCGCGAAAGAGGACGACGGCATCGAGAGGGCCTACGGCATGACCTGGGCGTGCATGATGACCGTGGCGACGGTGTTCGGCTGTCTTGCCATCTTTGCCCCGGAATTTGTCATGGGGATCTATACGGATAAGGCGGTGATCCAGGAGATTGGCGTGAACTATCTGCGGATCGTGGGATTCGCCTATTTCTTTCAGGTGTTCTCCATGGCCATGAGCTGCCTTCTGCGCTCCACGGAGAGGGTGCGGATCCCCCTCATCGCCTCCGTGGCCTCCGTCGGCGCCAATCTCTTCTTAAACTGGGTGTTCATCTACGGAAACCTCGGCGCTCCGGCCATGGGGATCCGGGGGGCGGCCCTTGCCACCACCTGCGCGGCTGTGATCAATCTCCTGACCATTTATCTCCTGGCCTGGAAGACGAATTTCCACTATCTGTTTCATGTCCGGGGGCATTTCCGTTGGAACGCGGAATTTGTCAGATCGTATTTTGTCAAGTGTTTTCCGATCCTATGCAACGAGATCCTGATCGGCGTGGGAAACATGGTCATCAATGTCACCCTGGGACGGCAGTCGGAGCAGGTCATCGCGGCCCTGGCGGTCTTTCGGACCCTGGAGGGTCTTATCATCGGCTTTTTTGCGGGCTTTTCCAACGCGGCCTCCATTCTGGTGGGAACCTGCGTGGGAGCGGGAGAGCTGGATACGGCCTTTGAGAGGGCAAAGCGGCTGGTATATCTGTGCAGCGGCGTGATCGCGGGCGTGAACGTCCTTCTGCTTATGGTCCACGGACCGATCCTGCGGGGCATGAGCCTGGAGGGGGCGTCCTACAAGGCGGGGACGACGTTCCTGATCTTCTTTGCAGTGATCTCGGTGATCCGCATGGGAAACTGGATCCAGAACGACACCTACCGGGCCTCGGGAGATGCGGTGTACGGGACCACCCTGGAGATCGTGTTCATGTACGTCATGACCCTTCCCTGCGTCCTGCTGTCCGGCTTTGTCCTGCACCTTCCCTACTGGGCGATTTTCCTATGCTGTTACATTGACGAACCGGTGCGATACGTCCTGATGCAGATACACCTTTATTCCGGGAAATGGATCCGGCCTGTGACGGGACCGGGCCGGGCGGCGCTGCCGGAGTTTTCCCGAAAGCATGGACGCCGCGTGCAAGAGGAAAAAGCCTGAGGATAATAGCTCCCTTTGAATTTGGAAGATTTGAATCCGGAAGACTTTTTAAGGCTTGCGGAATGTGGGGCGATTGTGGTATAATCGACACGATATCATTTTCGATCAAAAACATTGGGAGAGGTTCTGTCATTATATGGTGACAGAACCGAGGAAACTGGCAGAATGATTTTTAATTCCATTGACTTTTGGATTTTTTTCCCTATTGTGACATTGATTTATGCCGTCATCCCCAGAAAGCTGAGGTGTGTCTGGCTGCTGGTTGCCAGCTATTATTTTTATATGTGCTGGAATGCCAAATATGCGGCCCTGATTGTTTTTTCCACCGTGGTTACCTATGCGGCAGGTCTATTGATCGAAAAGCTGAAGAGCAGAAATGCGAAGAAATGGGTGATGTTTGGCGGTTTTGCCCTGAATCTGGGCGTCCTGTTTTTCTTTAAGTATTTTGATTTTGCCTTGAACAATCTCAACAAGGTTCTGGCTGCTTTCTCCATTCAGGTGATACAAAACCCATTTGACATTCTTCTTCCTGTGGGAATCTCTTTTTATACTTTTCAGGCGCTGGGATATATGGTGGACGTGTATAGGGGAGACTGCAGAGCGGAACGCAATTTCCTGCAGTATGCCCTCTTTGTCTCCTTTTTCGCGCAGCTGGTCGCCGGTCCCATTGAGAGAAGCAAAAATCTTTTTCGGCAGATTCATGAGGTGAAAGAAAAAAGGCTCATGTCCCCGGCGGCGATGACCCAGGGCTTTATCATGATGCTGTGGGGCATGTTTATGAAAATGGTGATTGCGGACAGGGTAGCCCTTTTTGTAAATGGGGTGTTTGAACAATACTACGCGATTGGTACGGTCGAGGCCGTACTGGGCGCGGTTGGGTTCGCCATACAGATTTATTGTGACTTTGGCGGATATTCGGCCATCGCGATCGGGGCTGCCAAAGTAATGGGCTTCGACCTGATGGAAAATTTCAACACGCCGTATTTTGCCACGAGCATCGCGGATTTCTGGAGAAGATGGCATATCTCCCTCAGCACCTGGTTCCGGGATTATCTCTATATTCCTCTGGGCGGGAACCGCAAATCAAGGTTTCGAAAATATGTGAACCTGATGATAACTTTTATATGCAGCGGTTTATGGCATGGCGCGGCGTGGACCTATGTGGCATGGGGGACGATTCATGGGTTTTACCGAGTGGCCGGTGATCTTCTGAAACCGATTCGCGAGAAAGTGCTGAATCTGCTTCGGGTCAAGAGGGACGTGTTCAGTTTTCGGCTGGGTCAAATGGCAGTCACCTTTGCGCTGACGTCCTTTGCCTGGATCTTTTTCCGGGCGGAGTCCATAGACAGGGCGGTCCTTTATGTCAAAAATCTCTTCCTCAGGTGGAATCCCTGGGTGATTTTTGATGAGAGCCTTTTTAGCTATGGGATTGACAGGCGGGAACATCTGATCCTGCTGGCTGCCCTGCTGATTCTTGTCATTGTGGACGTTGTGAGATATTGGAAGGGCGTTAACCTGGGAGAAGTCCTCTGCAGGCAGAATCTCGTTTTTCGCTGGCTGGTAATGTATGGTTTAGCGCTTGCAGTGATCGTTTACGGAGTGTATGGCGTTGATTTTGATTCCAGCCAGTTCATATACTTTAATTTTTAACGGGACGGGCATATAAAGCAAGGAGGTTTTCATGTCAAAGAAAGCATTGATCACCGGTGTTACCGGTCAGGATGGTTCCTATTTATCTGAGTTCCTGCTGGAAAAAGGCTATGAAGTTTATGGCCTGATCCGGCGTTCCTCGGTGGACTATCGGGAGAGGATTTTTCATCTGGAAGGCAATCCCCGCTTTCACCTGCTCTATGGTGATCTCGGCGATTCCATCAGCCTGGTAAAGGCAGTTGGATTGGCGAGACCGGATGAAATCTATAATTTGGCGGCGCAGAGTCATGTTCAGGTGTCCTTTGACGTCCCGGAATATACGGCGGACGTGGTCGCCACCGGCGTGCTTCGGCTGCTGGAGGCGGTTCGGGCCTGCGGCCTGGAAAAAAGCTGCAGGATTTATCAGGCAAGCACCTCGGAGCTTTACGGCAAGGTGGAGGAGGTTCCGCAGAGCGAGACGACGCCCTTTCATCCATACAGCCCCTACGCGGTTGCAAAACAATACGGTTTCTGGATCGTGAAGGAATATCGGGAAGCCTACGGCATGTTCTGCTGTTCCGGTATCCTGTTTAACCATGAGAGCGAGAGAAGGGGAGAGACCTTTGTGACGAGAAAGATTTCTTTGGCGGCGGCACGGATTGCCCAGGGCAAACAGGACAAGCTCTATCTCGGCAACCTGGATTCCCTTCGGGACTGGGGATATGCAAAGGATTACGTAGAGTGCATGTGGCTGATGCTTCAGAACGATGAGCCGGAAGATTTCGTGATCGCCACCGGCGTACAGCATTCTGTCAGGGAGTTTGCAACCCTTGCTTTCCGATATGCCGGCATCGAATTGGAATGGCAGGGCGCGGGACGGCAGGAGAAGGGAGTGGACAAGGCCACAGGAAGGGTGCTTGTGGAGGTGTCGGAGGACTTTTACAGGCCGACGGACGTCGTAAATCTTCTGGGAGATCCGACCAAGGCAAGGACGGAACTGGGCTGGAATCCCACAAAAACCAGCTTTGAGGAGCTGGTGGAGCGGATGGTAAAGCACGATATGGAGAAGGTTGCCGTGGAGCGCGCGGAGGAGCATATCCGCACGAACCTGGTGGAATATCTGGAAAAGGGAATTGTGAAATAGGAAGACAGATCGAATAGAGAAAGGCACTGAGAGAAAGATGGAGAAAAATGCGAAGATCTATGTGGCGGGCCACAGGGGAATGGTGGGTTCCGCCATCGTGCGGGAGCTGAACCGCCAGGGATACACGAATATTGTGACAAGAACCCATAAAGAGCTGGATCTGTGCAGGCAGGAGGCGGTGGAGGCTTTTTTTGAAGAGGAAAAGCCGGAGTACGTCTTTCTTGCCGCGGCGAAGGTGGGAGGGATCGAGGCAAATGCGGAAGCCCTTGCCGATTTTCTGTACGACAACATGATCCTGGAGATGAACGTGATCCATTCCGCCTGGAAGAACAACTGCAAAAAGCTGGAATTTCTGGGATCCTCGTGCATATATCCCAGACTGGCTCCCCAGCCCATGCCGGAAAGCTGCCTGTTGACAGGAGAGCTGGAGAAGACAAATGAAGCGTATGCTCTGGCAAAAATTTCCGGGCTGAAATACTGCGAGTTTTTAAACCGCCAGTATGGCACGGATTATATCTCCGTGATGCCTACGAACCTCTATGGGCCGAATGACAATTACCACCCCACCCATTCCCATGTGCTCCCGGCCCTGATCCGGCGTTTTCATGAGGCGAAAACGGAGGGAAAGGAATGCGTCACCTGCTGGGGGGACGGCAGTCCGCTGAGGGAATTCCTGTATGTCGACGATCTGGCTGATCTCTGTGTCTTCCTTATGAATCATTACAGCGGCAATGAGACGGTAAATGCGGGGACGGGCAAGGAGCTGAGTATCAGGGAACTGACGGAGCTGGTCGCAAAGGTTGTGGGCTATAAGGGAAGAATCGAATGGGACGTGACGAAACCCAACGGGACGCCCAGAAAACTTCTGGATGTGAGCAAGGCGGAAAAACTGGGATGGAAGTACAAGACGGAGCTGGAGGATGGAATACGGCTCAGCTATGAAGATTTCCTGCATAATCCCATGCGGGCGGAAAGATAGGAAAGGGACGGTCCTAAAAAAGGAGGACCAACAGGGGCGGATTGTATGAATGTGATCTTATTATCCGGCGGTTCAGGGAAACGACTTTGGCCGCTGAGCAACGACGTGCGAAGCAAGCAGTTTCTGAAGCTTTTTCAGGGCGCTGACGGGAATTATGAGTCCATGATACAGAGAATGTATCGACAAATTCATAAGTTGAATCCGGAGGCAACCGTCACGATCGCCACCAGTGTGAAACAGGTATCTTCCATACACAGCCAGCTTGGCGGGGATGTCAGCCTTTCTGTGGAACCCAGCCGGAGGGACACGTTCCCGGCCATCGTTTTGGCAGTCGCGTACCTGGTGGACGTCATGGGAATTGACCCGGAGGAATATGTGGTGGTCTGCCCGGTGGATCCCTATGTGGAGGAGGATTATTTCCGGACCCTGTCCGATCTGGACGGGCAGGCGAGAAAGGGGGAAGCCGAGCTGGTGCTTCTCGGCATGGAGCCCACTTACCCTTCCGAAAAATATGGGTATATTCTTCCTGAGACGGATGAAAAAATCTCTGCTGTGAAAAGCTTCCGGGAAAAACCGGACGTTGAAACCGCGCGCAATTATATCAGGCAGGGCGCGCTGTGGAACGGAGGAGTCTTTGCGTTTCAGCTGAAGTATGTGCTGGGAAAGGCTGCGGATCTCCTGCATTACAAAGGCTATCAGGATTTGTTGGAACGGTATGATTCCCTGCCCCGTATCTCCTTTGACTTTGCCGTAGTGGAGAAGGAACCGCGGATTCAGGTGATGCGTTTTTCGGGACTCTGGAAGGATCTGGGGACCTGGAATACCCTGACGGAGGCCATGAACGACAAGGTTATCGGGAAAGGCGTCATGAATGATAACTGCAGCAACGTTCACATCGTGAATGAGATGGATGTTCCGGTGCTGGCCATGGGGCTGAAGGACGTAGTGATTTCTGCCTCGCCTGATGGCATTCTTGTCAGCGACAAAGAGCAGAGCTCCTATATCAAGCCTTTCGTGGATGAAATGGACCAGCAGATCATGTTCGCGGAGAAGAGCTGGGGCAGATTTCAGGTGATCGACGTGGAGAATGGAAGCATGACCATTAAAGTGACGCTCAACGCCGGAAATTCCATGAATTACCACAACCATAAAAACCGTGACGAGGTATGGGTGGCGGTCAGCGGAGAGGGTCATGCCGTTCTCGATGGCGTAAAGAAAAAAATACGTCCCGGGGACGTGTTGTCTATGCCGGCCGGCTGCAAGCACACGGTCTTTGCGGATACGGAACTGAAGCTGATCGAGGTTCAGATCGGAGATGAAATCAGCGTACAGGACAAGGAAAAGCATCCGCTTTGTCTGAAGTAATGTTTAGATGGACGGCTGATTTAGTCGATGATCCCTTTTGACTGGAGCGTTTATGAAAACTCATTTTTTGTACGCGATAAAATGTCTGTGTTTCTTCGCAATTTTCGGATTGCTGATCATTTTCGCCTACAGGGCGCTGAAGTGGAAAGACACGACCGGGGAATATCTGTCCTCCGTGGAACAGCTGTATGCGACACCGGAGGATCTGATCGACGTCGTCTTTGTGGGGAGCAGCCATTGTTATTGTGGGATCCATCCCTATGTGCTGTGGCGGAATTACGGAATCGCTGCGTTCGACATGGCTGTATCCGGGCAGGATAAGGACTCGGCGTACCATGATCTGGTGGAACTCTATAAGACGCAGAATCCTTCGGTAATCTGTGTGGATCTCTATGCCCTTTTGTACGATCGCCATGAAGTGGAGGCGAACGTATACAGGAATTACCTGTCTTTGAAAACATCTCCGAATTCTGTCGCCCTGGTCAATAAATATATAGAAGAGGAAGACAGGGAGGCGTATTACCTGCGTTTCCCGATCATTCATACGCGATACAGGGAACTGAAAAAATATGACTTCCTGAATTATGCTCCAAATTCGTTTGGCAGAGGAGAGTATTTTACTTTTGGCGCGAACGGCTCCTGGTCAGATCCCGATATCTTAAATGACCAGACGATCGTGGAGCTGAGTGAAAAAAATCAGAAATGGCTGGAAGATTTGATCGCGCTTGCGGAGGAACATGGCACCGAAATAGAATTTATCGTGATTCCGTTTGCTGAGAACAGAGAGAACCAGCTGATTCTGAACGCGGCGGAAGAAATGCTTTCGGCCAGAAATTACTCCTTTGTCAATTATAATAAAATGCTGGATGAAGCGGGGATTGACCTGCAAAGTGATTTCGCGGATGCTTTTCATCTGAATGTCTATGGCGCGGAAAAACTGACATCTTATATCGGCATGGAGCTTGCTGAAAAATATGATCTGCCGGATCGCCGGGGCGATGACAGGTACTGGCAGTGGGATGAGGATCTGCGTTGGTACGAGAGCTCCAGGACGGAACAAATTCTTAAGACAGCGAACAGTCCTGATGAGTATCTGTCGGCACTGACCCGGTTTTCGGACGGTGTTACCGTGGTGAGTCTGGACGGGGACTTTCTTCACGCGGGGACGGACTATTTTGAGGTTTTAGAGCCTTTAGGCATGAATTATGAAGACTATCTTTCGGGCGGCAAATGGATATACAGGGACGGAACACTCACGAAAATCCAGGAAAATGTCATTGGCACGCCGGAAGTGATCTGCGATCTGAACAAGTATGACAGCATCCGGCTGTGGTATGGAGACGCCTTTCAGCCGGGAAATATCATGATTGGAAAAGAAGCCTATCAAAGGGCTTCCGCCCTGACCTTTGTGACCTATGATACCTTTTTGGAGAAAGTGACGGCGGTGCGAGGGTTTTAACATAAGGCGGCAGGCCGCGGGCGGGAGTGGGACTGACTGTTTATCGGTGTCTCCGATATTGTCAATTTCGGTAAAAATTTTCCAGGCTGTCCAGTTTTGCCGGCATATTCAACATCATGGCGTCCAGCACGGTAATGGCCGTCATGCATTCGAAAACAACAACGGCCCGGGGGACGATGATGGGATCGTGACGTCCCCGGATCTGGATCTCGATGTTTTCGTGGGATTGGTTTACGGTCTTCTGGGGCTGATAGATGGAGGGCGTGGGTTTCACATAGGCCCTCACCACCAGCTGGGAGCCGTCACTGATGCCTCCCAGGATCCCGCCGGCGTGATTTGTCAGCTTTGTCACGCTGCCGTCCGCCGCGCAGAAAAACGCGTCGTTGTTCTCGCTGCCGCATCGTCTGGAGACGAGGCTTCCGTCGCCGATCTCCACCGCCTTTACGGCACCGATGGACATGGCCGCTTTCGCCAGGTTGGCGTCCAGTTTTTCAAATACGGGGTCGCCGATGCCGGCGGGGAGCCCGTCCACCAGACACTCCATGCACCCGCCGACAGAATCCCCCTTTTCCCGGGCCTGCGCAAGGTAGTCCCGGGCTTTTTCATTGGCCTCGGCGTCCGGCATGGCGGTGGGAGTGGAAAGGCGCAGAGCCTCTTCATACCGGGAGGGGTCGATCTCCACCGGGCCGATGGCGCGGGTGTACGCCCTCACCCGGATTCCCAGGCGCTCCAGGATCTTGCAGGCCACGGCGCCGGCGGCGACGCGCCCTATGGTCTCCCGGCCGGAGGAACGGCCGCCTCCCCGGTAGTCCCGGAACCCGTATTTTGTGTCAAAGGTGTAATCCGCATGGCCGGGACGATAGCAGGAGGCGATGTCGCTGTAATCCTTCGAGATCTGGGAGGTATTGCGCACCAGAAGCGATATGGGGGTTCCGGTGGTCCGGCCCTCAAAGACTCCTGAGAGGATCTCGACGGCGTCATCCTCTTTCCGCTGGGTGGTCAGGGCGCTGGTCCCGGGCTTTCGGCGGTCCAGGTATCGCTGGATATCCTCTTCCCCCAGCTCCAGTCCGGCGGGGCAGCCGTCTATCACGACGCCCAGCGCTTTCCCGTGGGATTCCCCCCAGGTTGTGATTCGAAATATGGTTCCGTAAGACGATCCGGCCATGACGTTTTTCTCTCTTTCTTTTATTTTGCGCCTTTTTCCAGACCAAGAGACAGCCTTGGCAGGCCGAAACGGACTGGGCTGGGCCCGCCCGTCCGGTCCAGAAAACGGGGGACCCTTTTGGGGGCCTTCCGAGGCGGAGGCGCGGCGTGAACTGAAATTTATTATATCCTTTTTTTTCGTCGAGTACAATATCATTTTGCATTGAATATTCGGGAAAAAGATGTTATAATATCCAATAGTTGATGTGGGACCGTTGTACGCATAGAGGAGAGAGTACGTGAAAACATTTTTGATTATTTTGGAAGCGCTTGTCATTTTGGCTTTGTTGTATTATATCTTTCGGGACGCCCGGCAGAAAAAGGCGCTGATGCAACATGCGGAACTGATCAAGCGCCGCAGGATGGATCTGGAAGACATCGAAGAAGACAAACAGAACAGTTCCGTCGCCGTGCTGGCGGGGGCGTTGAACGTCATCAAGAACAATATGCAGACCTTCCTGGAGTCCACAAAGGTCAACGTTGTCACGCTGTCGGACGCCATCGACGTCCTCTCCCAGGGGGCGGAGCAGAATCAGGAGGGGAGCCGCCGGATCTCCGAGAGCCTTTCCACGGTGGTCGCCAAGGTGGAAGAGCAGTATGATCTCGTGAAATCCTGCCTGGATCTGATCGTGGACAACACGGGCCGCTTGACGGAGATCGACGGATCCGTAAAGGAGATCGGGGATCTGCTGGAGCAGTCCGTCGAGAGCTGCAAGTCCGGCGTGGTCAGCATGGAAACCTATGAGCGCAACATGAAGACGGTATCCGACAATCTGGAGCAGAGCGAGAAGATCCTGCGGGAATTCAGCACAAAGATCAGCGAGATAAACGAGATCGGCTCCTTTATCGTGGGTATCAGCCAGTCCCTCAGAATGCTTGCCCTGAACGCGTCCATTGAGGCCGCCCGGGTGGGGGCCGCCGGGAGCGGTTTCGCGGTGGTGGCAAAGGAGATGGGCGTTATGTCCACCAAGACCCAGGAGGGCATCGGCACCATCGACGAGATCCTGGCGAACGTGATAGAGAGCAGCAAACAGGTTAACCAGTGCATCCGCGACAGCGTGGTCATGTTTGACGAGAGCCGCAAGGAATTTGACTCGGTGAGCGCTTCTTTCCGAACCATCGACGAACAGGCCGGCGTGATCAACGACAGAATGCAGAACATCCTCTCGGAGATCGACGGGATCACGAGAAATTCCGTCGAGACAAAGACCCGGGCGGAGCGGGCTTATCAGAACTCCGAGGAGATCAACTCGGGGAGCCAGGAGATTTCCCAGGTTTCCGGACAGTCTTCGGAGGTGTCCAAAAACATTATCGAGAATGTGGGTTCCCTGAACTCCATGCTCACCGGCCTGGAGAAGCTGCTGCGTCAGTTTACCACCGCCGTGGAGCCCGTAAAGGGCAGGGCCGGCAGGAAATTAAAGATCGGCTTTATCTGTATGGACGACAATGATTTCTGGCATTCCGTCCGCAGGGGCGCCATTTATGCGAAAAAAGAGCTGGAGTCCCAGGGGGCTGAAGTGCGCTATCACGGATTCGAGGACTGGAACGCCGTGGTGCGGGATAAAGGCGGGACCATGGAGGCGATGATGGCGGAGGACTTCGACGGTTACATTATGCCGGGATTTGTCGTTGGCAGCGTTCAGCCTCTGGTTGAGAAAGTCCGCGCAATGGGTAAAAAGGTTTACCTGATCAACAACGATATCGAAGAGCAGAGCCTTCGGGACGCCGTCTTCCAGCCGGACGTGGCGGATGCGGCAGCGCTGGCCGCGAAGCTCATGGGGAACGTCCTGAAGAAAAAGGGCAACGTGCTCGTCCTTGAGGGGAGCCGTGACGTGGGGACAAACTGCATCAGAAGCGACATCTTCCAGAAGAGCATGGAGAGCTGCAAGGGCATAAAGCTTGATGTTCTGGAGGCGGAGTATTATGAGGAGGACACCTATCGCCAGATGAAGGAATATCTGAGGGATCATCCCGAGGTGAACGGCATTTACGTGACGACGGGAACCCCCATTGCGGTGGCAAGGGCCGTAGAGGAGAGCGGGCTGAAGATCAAGCTGGTGGTATTCGATCATTCCCAGGAGATCTTTCACTATATCAAGAAAGGGATCATTGCCGCCGCTATCGGTCAGGATCCCTTTGGCCAGGGGCATGATCCGATCGTGTGGATGTATAATTCCCTGGTCAGCGGGGAGAAACTTCCCGACGATAATATGAAGTGCAGGTCCAGCGTTGTGGATGAGTCCAACGTGGACAGTTTATTGGAAGCATGAGGCTGAGATCATGGCGGAATATCAGATTTTAAAAACGGAAGGCCGCGCCAAGCGCGCGGTCTTTCATACTGTACACGGGGATATCCAGACGCCCGTGTTCATGAATGTGGGAACGGTTGCCGCAATCAAGGGGGCCGTGTCGACGGAGGACCTGGAGGGGCTGAAGACCCAGGTGCAGCTTTCCAATACCTATCACCTGCATGTCAGACCGGGTGATCAGATCGTGAAGCAGTTGGGAGGCCTTCAGAAATTCATGAGCTGGAATAAGCCGATCCTTACGGATTCCGGCGGCTTTCAGGTGTTTTCCCTGGCGGGCCTGCGGAAAATCAAAGAAGAGGGCGTTTATTTTCACTCCCACATAGACGGGAAGAAGATCTTCATGGGACCGGAGGAGAGCATGCAGATTCAGTCTCATCTGGGTTCCACGATCGCCATGGCTTTTGACGAGTGCGCGCCAAGCAAGGCCGACCGCGCTTATGTGCAGGCATCCGTGGAGCGGACCACAAGATGGCTTGAGAGATGCCGGGTGGAAATGAACCGATTGAATTCCCTGGACGACACGATCAATCGGGAGCAGCTTCTCTTTGGCATTAACCAGGGGGCAGTTTACGACGACGTCCGCATTGAGCATGCAAAAAGGATCTCGGAGCTGGATCTGGACGGGTACGCAGTCGGGGGACTGGCTGTAGGGGAGAGCCATGAGGAGATGTATCACGTTTTGGAGGAAACGATTCCCTACCTGCCAAAGGACAAGCCGACCTACCTCATGGGTGTTGGTACTCCGGCCAATATTCTGGAAGGCGTGGAAAGAGGCGTGGATTTCTTCGACTGCGTATATCCCTCCCGGAACGGGCGGCATGGCCATTTATATACAAATCACGGAAAAATCAACCTTTTTAACGCCAAGTATGAGCTGGATCCGCGCCCTATTGAAGAGGGCTGCGGCTGCCCGGCCTGCCGCAGGTACAGCCGGGCTTACATCAGGCACCTTTTAAAGGCGAAAGAAATGCTGGGGATGCGGCTCTGCGTTCTTCACAACCTGTACTTTTACAACACCATGATGGAAGAGATCCGGGATTCCTTGGACAGAGGGGAATTTCAGGCGTATAAAAAACGGAAGCTGGGCAGGATGATGAACCCGGACCTCTAATGACCCGGGCGTTTTGACGTTGGCAAGGATACGTTGAGGTCAGCAAGAAAACAGTTAAGCCCCAGATTATTGACAGAAAAAATAAACTATTTTATTATTATGTCATGACTTTTTCGGCAAATGAAAAAGGCGTGCGTCAGGATTGACATAAAAAGTGACAGATAAGACAGGGTTTCTTATTCCGGAAGGAAAAGAGGAGTTTATGAAAACAAAAAATTTAGGAAGAAAAATTTCTGAGTGGATCCGCCAGAGCGCAGAGGATCCTTCCCAGGCAGATTATGAGGAGGGCGTGCGCGCTCCCCAATTCTCCTATATCTTTTGCGCAGGTCTTGCCCTGCTTGTTTTTGTCCTGTATTACCGGGTTGCCCATGCCTTCTGCACTGTTGAGGGGCTTCAGGACATGAAGGCCCATGCCGATTTTGCCATGAATTTTTATCTGAAGCCTGAAATTTTTTTCGCGAGCTGGCGTAGGGTGCCCCATATGCTTTGGCATCTGATCGTCAAGTTCTTTCAGTCCAGGGTCCATATGCCCCTTTTGGCGGCGGCTTCCTTTACCTTTTCTTTGTTCGGCGTTTTTTCCTTCGCAGTTACTGCATGGTTCCTATACGGATTGCTTCATGTGTACACCGGTCAGAAGAGGCTGGGTATGGCCTCTTTCGGTTCGTTTTCCCTTTCCTTTGTGGGCCCGCTGGCGATGGAATGGTTTTCCGAAGCGTATCCAGGGCAATTTACTCCAAATCCACTGCACAATCCAACCCACATGGCAGCCAAGGGATTTGGGCTTCTCGCCATGATGGCCGGGATCGACATTATCCGGAGGTATCACGGACGGGAAACCGTTTTTTTCAGAGGCAGGCGGCTTTATCTTTATTTCAGCGTTTTTTCATTCCTCTCGGCATTGACGAAACCCACTTTCATGTACATGCTGCTTCCGGCAGGCATCATCCTGATACTGTTGGATCTTTTGACTTGCACGAGAAAAAACATACCCATGAAAAAAGTATGGAATGCCGCCTGGAAAATGGCTGTCGCCACCATTCCGACCTGCGCCTACATTTTGACGGAATATATCGTTTTGTTTTTCTTCGGCAATGAGCAAGGCGCCTCTGTTGTCTTGACAAAACCGCTGGAGGTCTGGCATCTGTATTCATACGACGTCCCGACATCCATTCTGCTGGGCATGTTCTTTCCGATCTGGATGTTGGTGACAAATCCCGGCTATTTTTACAAAACCACAGAGGGCAGACTCAGCGTGCTGGGATATATGATGGGCGTATTGGAATTTTCTGTCCTCGCGGAATCCGGAAGCCGGATGGATGCTGCTAATTTTGCGTGGTGCATGATGTCCGGCATGACGATTTACTTTGCCGTGAGCGTATGTCGTCTGCTCCTTTCTACCATGCAGAAGAAACAGGGCGGAAGACATGCGGCCTATCTGATCTGCAGCTGGTTTTTGCTGTTCCTGCACGTGTATTCGGGACTTTCCATGTATAATGTCTTTGCGGGAATGTTATAAAGGAGCTGTCAAAGAAAGCCCTCAGGCAGCAAAGACGGATTGAAAATAAGCGTTTTGCCTAAGAGATTCCTTAGAGTTATTCTATTGACTTAAAAATAAAAAATGTGTAATATATCTGTTGAATATGTTATGGCACAAGTGTGTCGGAATGGAGGAGACAAAATGAATCTTTTACTCACGGAGGCAGCCCCTGGCGGTTCGATAGCGGGAACATTGATCGGAACCATCTTATATTTTGCTTTTTTTATCTTTATCATGTGGTTTTTCCTGCTGAGACCCCAGGGAAAGGAGAAAAAGCGCCTGGCTGCGATGATCGCCGGACTGGAAGTGGGGGACTGCGTCCTTACGACTTCCGGGTTCTACGGCATTGTCATTGGCATTTCGGACGACACGGTCATCGTTGAGTTTGGAAATAATAAGAACTGCCGCATTCCCATGGAAAAATCTGCCATCAGCAGAGTGGAGAAGGCGACGAATTAAAGGAGGTTCGCTATGAAACTGCATATCACCTGTATCCCCGGCGACGGTATCGGACCTGAAATTGTCGCCGAGGCAAAAAAGGTACTGAATAAAGTGGCGGAGGTCTATGGCCACGAAATGATCTTTACGGATATCCTGATGGGCGGCGCGTCCATCGACGTGCACGGCGTGCCCCTGACCGACGAGGCCATCGCCGAGGCGAAGGCGGCCGACGCGGTCCTCATGGGCTCCATCGGCGGCGATACCACGACTTCGCCCTGGTACAAGCTACCCCCGGACAGACGGCCGGAGGCGGGGCTCTTAAAGATCCGCAAGGCCCTGAATCTCTTTGCCAATCTCCGCCCCGCCGTACTCTACGACGAGCTCTCCGGAGCCTGCCCCTTAAAAGAGGAGATCAGCAAAAAGGGCTTCGACATGCTGATCATGAGGGAGCTCACCGGGGGCCTTTACTTCGGTGAGAGAAAGACTGTGGAGGAAAACGGCGTCTTAAAGGCCATCGACACCCTTACTTATAATGAAAATGAGATCCGGCGGATCGCGGTCAAAGGATTTGACATCGCGAGAAAGCGCAGGAAGAAGGTCACCAGCGTGGACAAGGCCAATGTGCTGGACTCCTCCCGCCTCTGGAGAAAAGTGGTGGAGGAAGTGGCGAAGGATTATCCCGACGTCACCTTGGAACATATGCTGGTGGACAACTGCGCCATGCAGCTGGTAAAGGACCCCGCCCAGTTCGACGTCATTTTGACGGAGAATATGTTCGGGGACATTCTTTCGGATGAGGCGAGCATGGTGACCGGCTCCATCGGCATGCTGGCGAGCGCCAGCCTGAACGACAGCAAGTTCGGCCTGTATGAGCCCAGCCACGGCTCCGCTCCCGACATCGCGGGAAAGGATATCGCCAATCCCATCGCCACCGTTCTCAGCGCGGCCATGATGCTTCGGTACAGCTTTGATCTGGACAAGGAGGCCGACGCCGTGGAGGCGGCGGTAAAGCAGGCTCTGCAGGACGGGTTCCGCACCGGGGATATCCTGTCAGAGGGCTGTAAACTGGTAAAGTGTTCCGAGATGGGAACTATCCTGGCGGATAGGATCCGCTGACAGAAAGCATAAATTCGGCAAGGAGGAAAGGAAACATGATCAGCGATAACGCGAGAGCCGGTATGCAGCAGGCACCGGCGAGAAGTTTGTTTAACGCTCTGGGATTTACTCCGGAGGAGATGAAAAAGCCCATGGTCGGCATCGTGAGCTCCTATAATGAGATCGTTCCCGGCCACATGAATCTGGACAAGATCGTGGACGCCGTGAAGCTGGGCGTCGCGGAGGCAGGGGGCGTGCCCGTGGTATTTCCCGCCATCGCGGTCTGCGACGGCATCGCCATGGGGCATATCGGAATGAAGTATTCCCTGGTGACCAGGGATCTGATCGCGGATTCCACGGAATGTATGGCCATCGCTCATCAATTTGACGCCCTGGTGATGGTGCCAAACTGTGATAAGAATGTGCCCGGTTTACTCATGGCCGCGGCAAGGCTGAACCTTCCCACGGTGTTCGTCTCCGGCGGTCCCATGCTGGCGGGCCATGTGAAGGGGCAGAAGAGAAGCCTTTCCTCCATGTTTGAGGCGGTGGGCTCCTATGCGGCGGGCACCATGACGGAGGAGGATGTCTGCGAGTTTGAGAACAAGGTCTGCCCTACCTGCGGATCCTGCTCCGGCATGTATACGGCAAATTCCATGAACTGTCTGACGGAGGCTCTGGGAATGGGACTCCGGGGGAACGGCACCATCCCGGCGGTCTACTCTGAGCGCATCAAGCTGGCGAAGCATGCCGGTATGGCGGTGATGGAACTGGTAAAGAAGAATATCCGCGCAAGGGACATCATCACGAAGGAGGCTATTTTAAATGCCCTGACCGTGGACATGGCCCTGGGGTGCTCCACAAACTCCATGCTGCATCTTCCCGCCATCGCCCACGAGATCGGTTTTGACTTTGACATCAGCTTTGCGAACCCCATCAGCGAGAAGACGCCGAACCTCTGCCATCTCGCTCCGGCGGGCCCTACCTATATGGAAGATCTGAACGAGGCGGGGGGCGTGTACGCCGTGATGAAGGAGCTGGCGGACATCGGACTTTTGAATACGGAGTGTATGACGGTTACGGGCAAGACCATCGGGGAGAACATCGCGGGAGCAGTGAACCGCAATCCCGAGGTGATCCGCCCCGTGGACAATCCTTACAGCAAGACCGGCGGCCTGGCTGTCCTGAAGGGAAATCTTGCGCCGGACGGTTCCGTGGTGAAGCGTTCTGCCGTGGTTCCCGAGATGATGGTCCATCAGGGACCTGCCCGGGTGTTCGACTGCGAGGAGGACGCTATCGCCGCCATCAAGAGCGGAAAGATCGTTCCAGGGGACGTGGTGGTCATCCGCTATGAGGGGCCCAAGGGCGGTCCCGGCATGCGCGAGATGCTGAATCCCACCTCCGCCATCGCGGGCATGGGCCTTGGCTCCAGCGTTGCGCTGATCACGGACGGCCGTTTCTCCGGGGCTTCCCGAGGAGCTTCCATCGGTCATGTCTCCCCGGAGGCAGCTGTGGGCGGTCCCATCGCCCTGGTGGAAGAGGGGGACATGATCAGCATCGATATCCCCGGCCTGAAGCTGGAGCTTCTGGTGTCCGACGAGGTACTGGCTGAGCGCCGGGCAAAGTGGCAGCCCAGACAGCCCCAGGTGACCACAGGCTACCTCACCAGATATTGCGAGATGGTGACCAGCGGCAACCGCGGCGCAGTTCTGGAGATTCCCAAAGGTCGATAATGGAAAGAAACAAGCTATAAAAGGAGAGTCATATGCAGTTAAATGGTTCGGAAATAGTAGTGGAATGTCTGAAAGAACAGGGGGTGGATACGGTCTTCGGGTATCCCGGGGGAACGATCCTGAACATTTATGACGCCCTGTATAAGCACAGCGGGGAGATACGCCATATCCTGACCAGCCATGAGCAGGGTGCTGCTCACGCGGCGGACGGCTACGCCAGGGCCACCGGCAAGGTCGGGGTCTGCATGGCAACCAGCGGCCCTGGCGCCACGAATCTGGTCACCGGCATCGCCACGGCCTATATGGATTCGATCCCTCTTGTGGCGATCACGGCCAATGTGGCCCTGCCCATGCTGGGGAAGGATACCTTCCAGGAGATCGATATCGCGGGCGTCACCATGCCCATCACAAAGCACGGCTATATCGTAAAGAGTGTGGAGGACCTTGCCCCTGTGATCCGGGAGGCGTTCCACATTGCAAGGAGCGGCAGGCCCGGCCCCGTCCTGGTGGACATCACCAAGGACGTCACGGCGGCGGTCTGCGAGTACCTGCCGGAGAAACCCGTCTATGACGAGCCCTCCGTATCCTATGCGGAGGAGGATTTGAACAGGGCACTCGGGTATATCAAGGAGTCCAAAAAGCCCTTTATCTACCTGGGCGGCGGCGCCATCATCTCCGGGGCTTCCGAGGAAGTAAAGGCATTTGCGGATCTGATCGACGCCCCCGTGTGCGACACCCTGATGGCAAAGGGAGCCTTCGACGGATACAGCCCCCGCTACACCGGCATGATCGGCATGCACGGCACAAAGGCGTCGAATTACGGAGTCAGCCAGTGCGACCTGCTGATCGCTCTGGGAGCCAGGTTTTCGGACCGCGTGATCGGCAATCCCAAGCGCTTCGCGGAGAACGCGAAGGTGATCCACATCGACATCGACCGGGCGGAGATCAATAAGAACATCCGGGTGGATGCGGCGCTGGTGGGCGATCTGAAGACCGTCCTGAAGGAACTGAACCGTAAATTAGAAAAGAAGGACAACAGTGAGTGGATGGCGCACATCCAGGAGCTGAAGGAAAAGTACCCCCTGAAGTATGACACGGAAAACCTCTCCTGTCCCTATGTGATCCAGGAGATCGACCGTATTACGAAGGGGCAGGCCATCATCACCACGGATGTGGGCCAGCATCAGATGTGGGCGGCCCAGTATTACCGCTATACAAAGCCTCGGACCTTCCTGTCCTCCGGCGGCCTTGGCACCATGGGCTACGGCCTGGGAGCCTGCATCGGGGCCCAGGTGGGACAGCCCGACAAGATCTGCATCAACATTGCCGGCGACGGGTGCTTCCGGATGAACATGAACGAGCTGGCTACGGCGAGCCGCTACAATATCCCCATCGTGCAGGTGGTGATCAACAATCATGTGCTGGGCATGGTGCGCCAGTGGCAGACGCTCTTTTATGGGAAGCGCTATTCCCAGACGGTCCTGAGCGACAAGGTGGATTTCTGCAAGGTCGCGGAAGGGTTGGGCTGCGAGGCCATCCGCGTCACAAAGAAAGAGGAGGCTGCGCCTGCCATCGAGAAGGCCATCGCCTTAAAGAAACCTGTCCTGGTGGAGGTCGTGATCCCCGAGGACGACAAGGTGTTCCCCATGGTTCCTGCGGGAGCGCCTATCAGCGAAGCATTTGACGGAGATGACTTAAAAGAGGAATCCTGATGAGAAGAAAGAGGATCCTGATCCCTCTGATCTGCGTGATGGCCGGCATTGGTCTGGGAGCGGGGGGATATTGCGCGGCAGACAGCTATTTTCAAGACAGGTTCGGACCCAACACCTGGGCGGGAGATATCTACTGTACCGGGAAGACGGTGGAGGAAGTGAACCGGGAACTCATCGCCCAGGTGCAATCCCCCGTCGTCACCGTAACGGGGAGCCAGGGCGAAAGCTATGCGCTGAACCTTGACGAGGCGGATTACAGGTATGACTTTACGGAAGTGCTCCGCTCTTTCCAGAAAAATCAGGCGAATACGAGCTGGATCGAAACCATGCAGTCCAGACACGAGATCTCCTTTGGCGCGCTGCAGGCAGACTTTGACAGACAGAAGGTGGAAGCGTGGTGGGAGAAACTTCCCATGGTCCGGGCGGAGGAAGCCAAGCCCTTCCTGGAGCTTGCTTTGGAGGAGGATGGCTATACGCTCCACAGCACCCTGGAGGGGCATCTGGATGTGGAAAAGGGCCTGGAGTGCCTGATCGCCGCAGTGGAACAGGGGGAGACGGAGATCTCTCTGACATCGGACTGTTATTTCGACTATCCCATGAACGCCACGCAAAAGCAGGTCTATCAGCAGTGGAAGGCCCTGAACGACATGGAACAGTGCGGACTCATTTATGATATGGGCGCGGAACAGATCGTCTTTGACGAGGGGCTGATGAGCCGGTTTATCGCGAAGGATGAGGAAGGGAATCCCCTGTATGACGAAGAGGGTAAGCCCTACTATGACCACGACGCGGTGGACGCTTACATAGAAGAGCTCTGCGGGGAATACCAAACTTACGGCGTGGAGCATGATTTCCCGAGCAGCCGCGGGGAGACGGTGCGGGTGACAGGAAAGACCTACGGCACGGAACTGAATGTGAAGAAGGAAAAACAGTTCCTCTGGGAGTATCTCAGCGATGAAGAGAGCAGACTTTCAGAAACCGTGCATGTGCCGGTCTATGTTCACGACACGCCCGTCCACGGACGGGACGACGTCGGCGGCACCTATATCGAAGTGGATCTGGGAGAACAGAAGCTTTACTATTACATAGACAGGGAACTGCAGATTCAGTCGGATATCGTCAGCGGCAATTTGAGGACGCGCCACAATACACCGGAGGGAGTGTTCGCGATTTACTATAAATCCCAAAACACGGTCCTTCGAGGCCCGGGGTACGCGTCCCGGGTGAGGCGCTGGATGGCGGTGTACCGGGGGATCGGACTCCACGACGCGAGCTGGAGGGATGCCTTTGGCGGGGATATCTATGAGACGGACGGTTCCCACGGCTGCATCAATCTTCCGGATGAAACCGCGGATTTCCTATACGACCATGCGGAGATCGGGACGCCGGTGATCATGTATTACTGAGCCGGCGGCATCCTTGGCAGGGAGGACGGCTGTGATATCTTGCGGGAAATATGCGCATAACAGTTTATCAATTTAGTTGACAAAAGTCCAAAAGAAGATTATTCTTATATCTAATGAATTGACAAACCGAAAAGATACAGGAGGATATGAATTATGGCAAGAGTGTACAATTTCTCGGCGGGGCCCGCAGTTCTGCCAGAGGAAGTGCTGAAGGAAGCCGCTGACGAGATGCTGGACTACCGGGGGACAGGAATGTCCGTTATGGAGATGAGCCACCGCTCCAAGGCTTACGAGACGATCATCAAAGAGGCGGAGGCGGATCTCAGGGATCTGATGAACATTCCCGACAATTATAAGGTATTGTTCCTGCAGGGCGGAGCCAGCCAGCAGTTCGCCATGATTCCCATGAACCTGATGAAGAACCGGAAGGCCGCCTATATCGTAACCGGCCAGTGGGCGAAGAAAGCCTACCAGGAGGCGAAGATCTACGGCGAGGCGGTGGAAGTGGCTTCCTCCGCAGACAAGACCTTCTCCTACATCCCGGACTGCTCGGATCTGGATATCCCCGAGGATGCCGACTATGTCTATATCTGTGAGAACAATACGATCTACGGGACAAAGTTCAAGACCCTTCCCAACACCAAGGGAAAGACTCTGGTGGCGGATGTCTCCAGCTGTTTCCTCTCTGAGCCTGTGGACGTTACCAAATACGGCCTGATCTACGGCGGCGTGCAGAAGAACATCGGACCCGCCGGCGTTGTCATCGTGATCATCCGCGAGGATCTGATCACCGAGGACACCCTTCCGGGTACGCCCACCATGCTGAAATACAAGATCCACGCGGACAACGGCAGCCTTTACAACACCCCTCCCGCATACGGCATCTATATCTGCGGCAAGGTGTTTAAGTGGCTGAAGAAGATGGGCGGCCTGGAGGCGATGAAGAAGCGCAACGAGGAAAAGGCGAAGATCCTGTATGATTTCCTGGATCAGAGCAAGCTCTTTAAGGGCACCGTCCGCAAGGAGGACCGCTCCCTGATGAACGTTCCCTTTGTCACCGGGAACGAGGAACTGGACGCGAAATTCGTGAAGGAAGCCAAGGAGGCGGGCTTTGAGAACCTGAAAGGCCACAGGACCGTCGGCGGCATGCGCGCCAGCATCTACAACGCCATGCCCATCGAAGGCGTTCAGAAGCTTGTGGAGTTTATGAAGAAGTTCGAAGAGGAGAATGCGTAATGTATAAGATCAACTGCTTAAATCCCATCGCACAGGTTGGATTGAAAAATTTCAGCTCCGAGTATCAGATGACCCAGAACGCGGAGGATGCGGACGGCATTCTGGTGAGAAGCGCATCCATGCATGAGATGGAGCTCCCGGACCGTCTGCTGGCGGTAGCCCGGGCCGGTGCCGGCGTGAACAATATTCCGCTGGATAAGTGCGCTGAGAAGGGGATCGTGGTGTTTAACACCCCCGGTGCCAATGCCAACGGCGTAAAGGAACTGGTGCTCGCCGGAATGTTTCTGGCAGCAAGAGATATCGTGGGCGGCATCGAGTGGGTGAAGGCGAACAAGGGCAATGCGGACGTTGCGAAAGCCGCTGAAAAGGAAAAGAAGAACTTTGCGGGGACGGAGCTTCAGGGCAAGAAGCTGGGCGTGATCGGCCTGGGCGCCATCGGCGTGAAGGTTGCGAACGCTGCCATTAAGCTGGGCATGGAAGTGTACGGCTGCGATCCCTACCTTTCTGTGAACGGCGCGCTTCAGCTCGACAGGCACGTAAAGCCCGTGGCAAACCGCGACGACATTTATGCGGAGTGCGATTACATCACGATCCATGTGCCCCTCATGGATTCCACAAAGGGCATGATCGACCGGGAAGCCATCTCCAAGATGAAGGACGGCGTGGTGATCCTGAACTTTGCCAGGGATCTTCTCGCAAACGAGGAGGACGTTCTGGAGGGGATCAAGAACGGCAAGATTGCCCGCTATGTCTCCGATTTCCCCAACGCGACCACGGCAGGCCAGCCCGGCTGCATCGTGATCCCTCACCTGGGAGCCAGCACGGAGGAGAGCGAGGACAACTGCGCGGTGATGGCCGTCCAGGAGATCATGGACTATCTGGAGAACGGCAATATCCGGAACAGCGTCAACTATCCCGCCTGCGACATGGGGGACTGCACGGGGGACAGCCGTATCGCCATCTTCCATAAGAACACCGCGAATATGATCACCAAGTTTACCGGGGAGTTCGGCGCAAAGGGGATCAACATCAACAACATGATGAACAAATCCCGGGGAGAGTATGCTTACACCATGTTCGACATCGAGGCTCCGGCATCTGCTGAGGCGATTCAAAATCTGGAAGCCATCGAGGGCGTGTTCCGCGTTCGTGTCGTAAAATAAGCTTTGACTCTGGAAAAGGTTAAAAAGCAAAGGGCAATTAAAAGGAAAAAGGAAGAGTATATGAGAAGCTTCCTTGGCCGATCTTATGAATTGACATGATTAAAAAGAAGTAAAAAATAACGCCGTCTTCGGAGAGTGATCCGGGGGCGGCGTTTTGATTAGGGGACGGACTGCTCCTGGAAGGAATTGCGCTCCCAGAAAACCCCGTCCGCATAGCCCTGAATCCTGGGATCCCGCTCCGCCGTTTCCAGGCGCTGCTCCGCCCAGACGCAGTATTGGGGCTGGGCCTCGACGCCGATATAGCGGCGGCCCAGCTTTTTTGCGACGACGCTGGTGGTGCCGGAGCCGAGAAAGGGATCCAGTACCAGATCCCCGGCGGAAGAGCTGGCCAGGAGCAGTTTTGCAATCAATTTTTCCGGCTTCTGGGTGGGGTGGGCCGTATTTTCCGGCATGGACCAGAAGGGGATCGTGATGTCGTCCCAAAAGTTAGAAGGACAGGTATCCCGGAAGTTGCCGTTCTCCGTCTCGGTCCAGCCCTTTGGCTTCCCGTCCACGCGGTAGGGGGCCACGACTTTTTTGCGGATCTTTACGGCGTTGAGATGAAAGGTGTAATGGTCCCCGTTTGTGGCAAACCAGATGTCCTCCATGCCGTTTTTCCAGTTCGCTTTCGCGCCCCGGCCCTTTTCCCGCTGCCAGGTGATGCGGTTCCGCACCTGAAAGAAGTCTTTCAGAACGCTCCCGATGATCAGGCTGGATTCCCAGTCGCAGCACACATAGATGGATCCCGTCTCTTTTAAGAGCGGCTTTACCGCGCTCAGCCACTTGCGGGTGTAGGCCTCATAGTCGGCGTCCTTTTTTTTCGAGAAAGTGGTCTTGTGAAAGGTCTTTGTGAGATTGTAGGGGGGATCCGCGATGAGGAGATCGGCGCAGTTTTCCGGCAGAAGAGGGCAGACTTCCAGCATATCCCCCAGGATGGTTTTGTCCGTGACGGCGCTGAGATCCGTCTGCTTTTGCGTGAGCGTTACGCAGCGGTCCAGAAAGATCCGGCCCTCCTGAAGAGATGTGTCGATTGTCTTGTTTCTGGATTTTTTTTCTGCTGCCATCTAGAGCGGCCTCCTGAGGGTTTCGGATTTTCTTTCTGGTGGATCAATAATTGTCCCGATAGAGCAGGGGCATGTCCTCCCCTTCGTTCAGGTCGCTGAGCTGGCTTTTCAGCTTCCGGTCGGAGGCACAGGCGGCCTCGCTCTGGATATCCATGTAGTGGATAAAGACGTCCTCCAGCTTCAGGCCCTTCTCCCGGGCGATCTCCTCCATGACGGGTTTCAGTTTCTCCAGTTGAAAGGAAACGGGTGTCTTCTGGGGATCGATCTCCCCCAGCACTTCTTCGGCGTATTTGTTGATGCGGTCCAAGACCGCCTTGTCTTCGGCTGTCATGTTTACCTCCTGTCCTCACAATCGATTTTGGCCGGCTTTTCTGTCGTCACCAAAGTTGATGCAAATTTTGTCAAAGCAGCAAGTCCTCATGTTTTATGGGGTCGAATGAACTTGCTGCACGCAAATAGTTTAACACAAAAATCGTATTGTGCCTAGATAAATTTTTTGCTATAATGGGCGTGTATGAAAAAAACAAAAGGAGACAGAGTATGGCGGATATCAGACCTTTCCGCGCTTTCCGGCCTGCAAAGGGACTGGAAAGCAGGATCGCGGCGCTGCCCTATGACGTGTATGACCGGCAGGAAGCCTGTGAAGTCGTGAAAAGAAATCCCATGTCCTTTCTGGCCATCGACCGGGCGGAGACCCAGTTCGGGCCGGAGACCGATACCTATGCGCCCGAAGTGTACCTGAAGGCCAGGGACATGCTGCGGGAGAGGATAGAGGAGAAGAGCTTTATCCAGGAGGAGAAACCCTGTTATTACCTCTACGAGCAGGTGATGGACGGCAGGAGCCAGACCGGGATCGTGGCCTGCGCCTCCATAGACGATTATCTGAACAACGTGATCCGGAAGCATGAGAACACCCGGGCGGACAAGGAGCAGGACCGTATCCGACACGTGGATACCTGTAATATGCAGACGGGCCCCATCTTTCTGGCATATCGGGCCGGCGGGGTGCTTCGGGAAATCGTCCGGGAAGAAAAGCTTCGGGAGCCGGTATATGATTTCGTCTCGGAGGACGGTATCACCCATAGAGTCTGGGTGATCTCGGACGACGACCGGATCCGGGCCGTTCAAAAGGCATTTGAAGAGATCCCCGCGGTGTACATTGCGGACGGCCATCACCGCTGCGCCTCCGCCGTAAAGGTGGGGCTGATGCGCAGGGAAGCGGATCCGCACTATACGGGGGCGGAGGAATACAATTATTTCCTCGCCGTGCTGTTCCCGGACGAGGAACTGAAGATTCTTGATTACAACCGGGTCGTAAAAGACCTGAACGGATTATCTGAGGAATCCTTTCTGAGCAGAGCGGGGGAGGCCTTTGAGATAAAGGAGGCTCCGGCCGGACGGCCATACCGCCCTGAGGAAAAAGGAACTTTGGGAATGTACCTTGGGGGCAGGTGGTACATACTCAGGGCCAGGGATCATGTGCGCAGCGCAGATCCGGTAGATGGGCTTGACGTCTCCATCCTGCAGAAACACATCCTGTCAAAGCTCCTGGGGATCCAGGATCCAAAGACGGACAAAAGGATCGATTTTATCGGCGGGATCCGGGGACTTGGGGAACTGGAGCGGAGATGCGGCGAGATGCCGGGGAGCGTCGCCTTCTCCCTGTATCCCACGTCCATAGAGGAACTGTTTGCGGTGGCGGACGCGGGGAGACTGATGCCCCCGAAATCCACCTGGTTTGAACCGAAACTTCGAAGCGGCTTATTCTTACATGATCTGGAGGGTTAGAGTATGGAAAATAAACTGTATAAGCTGATGAACTGGCCTTTGATCGAAGAGATCGTCTACTCGGAGAGCGGCGATCCCCACGCCGTACTTGGACCTCATAAAGCGGGAAGCCAGACTCTTGTGCAGGCGTTTTTTCCGGAGGCAAAGGAAGTGATCCTGTACTGGATCCGAAAAGAGAAAGACAAGACGACGGGAAAAACATCCGATTTTTCTTATGACGCCAAGATGGAGCAGGCGGATGAGGCGGGGTTTTTCGCCGCCCTGATCCCCGGGAAAAAACCGGACTCCTACTGGTTTCAGGTATGCTATGGGGACGGAACGGAGAAAAAAGTGATCGATCCCTATCAGTTCGCGCCGGTGATCACAAAGGAGGATACCGACAAGTTCCAGAACGGGATCCATTACACCATCTATGAAAAGCTGGGCGCTCATCCCATGGACGTCGGCCGGACGGAGGGCGTACACTTCGCCGTGTGGGCACCGAACGCCCTGCGGGTCAGCGTGGTGGGAGATTTTAACGGCTGGGACGGCAGGGTTCATCAGATGCGCCGTCTCTGGGACAGCGGGATTTTTGAGATCTTTATCCCCGGAGTGCCCTTGGGATCCAACTATAAATTCGAGATCAAGTTAAAGAGCGGGCTGACCTTCCTGAAGGCGGATCCCTACGGAAATGCCGCCCAGCTCCGCCCGGAGACCGCCTCTGTGGTGACGGATCTCAATGACTTCAAGTGGGAGGATCAGGAGTTCCTGAAGGGGAGGGAGGCTTTTCAGAAAGGGAACGCCCCTGTCAGCGTCTATGAAATGTATCTTGGCTCCATGATAGAGAGACAGGACAAGGAGACCTTCGCCAATTATCGGGAGATCGCTCCGAAAGTCATCGCCTATGTGAAGGAGATGGGGTACACCCATGTGGAACTCATGCCGGTGATGGAACATCCCCTGGACGGTTCCTGGGGCTATCAGGTGATCGGGTATTATGCGCCAACCGCGCGCTATGGGTCGCCAGAGGATTTCATGTTTTTTGTGAACGAGCTTCACAAAGCGGGGATCGGTGTGATCCTGGACTGGGTTCCCGCCCATTTCCCCAGGGATGTTTACGGTTTGAGCAATTTTGACGGCACCTGTCTCTACGAGCATCAGGATCCTCGACAGGGCTTTCATCCTCACTGGGGCACGCTGATCTACAATTACGGGAGACCCCAGGTATCGAATTATCTGATCGCCAACGCGCTGTTCTGGGTGGAGAAGTACCACGCGGACGGCATCCGCATGGACGCGGTGGCAAGCATGCTCTATCTGGACTATGGGAAGCAGGACGGGGAGTGGGTGCCCAACATCTACGGCGGCAAGGAAAATCTGGAGGCCATCGAGATGATCAAACATCTGAATTCCGTCTTGAAAAAGCGGGATCCCGGCGTTTTGTCCATCGCGGAGGAGAGCACGGCCTTTCCCTTGGTTACCGGAGAGCTGGATAAGGACGGACTGGGTTTCGACTATAAGTGGAACATGGGCTTTATGAACGATTATATCAACTATATCAAGTTCGATCCCTATTTCCGCGCCCATCATCACGGGGAACTTACTTTCAGCATGATTTATGCCTACACGGAAAAGTTCATGCTGGTGTTCTCCCATGACGAGGTGGTTCACGGCAAAGCTACCATGATCGGCAAGATGCCGGGCACCCGCGAACAGAAGTTTGCAAATCTGAGACTGTCCTACGCCTATATGACGACTCACCCCGGGAAAAAGCTCCTGTTCATGGGTCAGGATCTTGCGGAATTTGACGAGTGGAACGAGGAGCGCAGTGTGGAATGGGAACTCTTAAACGTGCCGGAGCACCGGGGCGTGGCGGAGCTTGTCAAGGCGCTGAATCACCTCTATACGAAAAATGCGGCGCTCTATGAGCTGGACGACTCCCCGGAGGGCTTTGAATGGATCAACAATATCTCCGCGGAGGACTGTTACCTCACCTATGCGAGAAGGGGCCGTCTGGAGGACGAGATCCTTCTTGTGGCGGCGAATTTCTCCGGCGTGGAGAGGGAGATCACCACGGGAGTGCCAAGGCCCGGAAAGTACCGGGAGATCCTAAATACGGATGAAAAGCGCTTTGGCGGCTCCGGGACCGTCAATGCGAAGACGATCTTCTCTGAGGAAAAGGAGTGGGACGACAGGGCGGAATCCCTGACGGTGAAGCTTGCCCCCACAAGTCTCAGCATCCTTTCTTATACGCCGTTTACCAGGGCGGACTTAAAGAGGCGGGAGGAGTTAAAGGCGCTGAAGGCCGCGCAGGAGGCGGAGCGTCTGGCAAAGGAGGCGGAAACCGCCGCGCTGGAGAAAGCGAAGGCCGCCGAGGAGAACGCGGAGCGCCTGGCAAAGGAGGCGGAGGCCGCCCATTTGGAGGCTGAAAAGGCCCGGAAAGCGGCGGAAAAAGCTGCCAGGGTTACACGCCTGGCTGCGGCGCAGGTCGAGGCCGAGAGCGAAAAGCTGGCCGGGCAGAAGAAGGCAAAGGCGGAGAGCCGTAAGCGGAACAGCCGGTGAAACGACTTATGATTCGGCAGGGAAAGGATAAATTGTAATGAAAGGCATATCAAAAGAAGAGCTGGATATCTTTTTTACCACCGGGGTTTCCGGAGCGGTCACCAGTTTGGTCCTCCGGATCCTGGTTACGATCCTGATTTTTGTGATCGGCGCACAGCTCATTAAATTGCTGCGCAGGATCCTGCAGAAATCATTGGAGAGGGCTCACGTGGAAAAAGGGGTCATGACCTTTGTGGACTCGTTTGTCAAGGCCGCGCTCTATGTGGTGCTGATCTTCATCATCGCCTCGCGCCTCGGGGTGGACGCCGCAAGCATCGTGGCTATCCTGGGAAGCGCCGGCGTAGCCATCGGCCTTGCCGTGCAGGGGAGCCTTTCCAACCTGGCGGGCGGCGTGCTGATCCTGCTCCTGAAACCGTTTAAGGTGGGAGATTATATCGTCGACTCCGCGGGGAGGGAGGGGACTGTCTCGGATATCCAGATCTTTTACACGAGACTTCGCACCTTTGACAATAAGGTGGTTATCCTGCCAAACGGAAACCTTGCCAACGGCAGCATTGTCAATGTGACTGCGGAAAAGATCCGGCGTCTGGATGTGTCCGTCCAGGTTTCTTATCAGAGCGATCTTCTGCAGGCCAAAAAGGTTTTGCTGGAGATGCTGCGGGAGAACCAATACAGCTTGAAAGACAAAGAGATGGTCGTCTTTGTGGATGAGCTGCAGGACAGCGGCGTGGCCCTGGGGGTTCGCTGCTGGGTGGATGGCGCCGATTACTGGTCTGCTAAATGGGATGTGACGGAGAAGTGCAAGCTGACCCTGGATGCCAATCACATAGAGATTCCCTTCCCGCAGGTGGACGTGCATTTGGACAGAGCCTCCCGGGAAAGTTAAATTTAAGGGTTCCGTCCCTGGGGATGCCAGTTCAGCCCGCGCCATTCGCAAAGCCGCGCTGACGCGCTTACCGCTGGTTCGGGGGTGTCGTTGCCTGTGGGATGAGTGTTCCGTCCCTGGGGTGGCAGTTCAGCCCGCGCCATTCGCAAAGCCGCGCTGACGCGCTTACCGCTGCTGACGCAGCTGTCTTTGCTCATAAGATGGCGTTCCCTCAGCCGCGCGTGTTCGGCAAAAATCCGTGCAAGCACGATTTTTGTCCGAATCACGGCGGCTGGCTGAACTGGTGTTTTAAAAAGTAGTTGCATTTTTCGGAAATACCAAGTATAATATCCCTTGGTTGCCGATAGGCAAGCCGTTAAGCTGAAATAGCTCAGTTGGTAGAGCGCTTCACTCGTAATGAAGAGGTCGTGGGTTCGAGTCCCATTTTCAGCTTTTTTTGTTGTCTTTTTTTAAGCGGCGCACCCCGAAAGACGAGAGCGGGACCTGGGACACCGGAGGGCAGGAGGATGGCGGTCGGCTGTTTCCTGAGCGGTATATTTTGAAATTGTTTTGACATATATCCCGGAATTTGATATACTTAAATTGTTTCTCGTCAACTGTTTTTTATGTCAAAAGGAGGGTTTACATGTCTATTCCAGGTTTAGATTCCATTTTATCTGCGATCCCTAACTTTCTGTTAGCGATCCTGTGGCTGATTGTTGCCTTCGTCATTGCGGCGATCGCAAAGGGAGCGATCACAAAGCTGCTGAAAGCCATCAAGGCGGAGCAGTATCTGGCAAAGTTTGGCGTCAAGGACGGGACGACCAACACCGCCATCGGATTTGTGGGGAAGCTTGTTTATTTCATCGTGTTCCTTTGGTTCCTTCCCGGCGCTTTGAACAGGCTGGGCCTGAACAGCATTTCTTCGCCGATTACGGAACTGGTGAATTCCTTCCTGTCCATCGTTCCCAATATCGTTGCCGCAGTTGTGATCGTTATGGTTGGCCTCTTTGTCGCAAAGCTGGTCAAGGATCTTCTGATCCCGATCCTGAAGGCGCTGAAGATTGACACGCTGCAGGAAAAGGCGGGCGTACAGGCTTCCGAGAACAGCAGTTTTTCCACTGTGATCGCGAATATCGTTTACGCGCTGATCGTTCTTGTCGTGATCTCCGCGGCCCTGTCCCAGCTCGGCATTTCCGCGATCTACGCTCCTGCAAATCAGATCGTCTCCGCAATCTTTAATGCGATCCCTTCGATCCTCTGCGCGATCCTGATCATCGCCATCGGCGTGTTTATCGCAAAACTGGTCTCCACGGCTCTTGGTTCCGTTCTTGCCAGCGTCGGCGCGGACAAGCTTACGGAGAAGGTTACCGGCGTCAGCTCCAAGGTTTCTCTCTCTAAGGCCATCGCTGCAATCGTGAAATATGTGATCGTAATTATCGTGATCGTACAGGGCGTGAACGTTCTGGGTCTGCCGGTACTCACCAACATTGGCAGCGCCATCATTTCTTATATGCCCGCCGCACTCAGCGCGGTGATCGTGATTGCCATCGCTTTGTTCTGCGCGAATACTGCGGAGAGCCTGATCGTGAAGAAATTCCCCAAGGCAAAGGGGGCTGCTCTGGCTGCAAAGATCGCCATTTATGTGGTAGCGGCATTTATCTCCTTGAGCCAGCTGAACATCGCCGCAAAGATCGTGGACACCACGTTCCTTCTTGTGGTAGCCGCTCTGTGTGTGGCTTTTGCCATTGCTTTCGGCGTTGGCGGACGCAATTTTGCTCAGAACGTCTTAAAGAAGCTGGAGGATAAGATCGACAGCATCGAGAAGTCTGAGTAAGGTTTAGATTTTTTGCATGGCACTGTCCAGCCATTTTTGAAATCTGAAGACGATCCCGCGTATATTGCGCAGCGAACTTTTCTTTCGGACTGCGGAAATACGCGGGATTTTCCTTTCTTTTATTGCAATCCGGGGACGCATGTGGTATTATGAAATTTAAACTGGATTCAATTATGAGCTAGTGTGCAGAGCAGCAAGAGGAGAGCGATATGGCACAGTTATGGGGAGGGCGCTTTACCAAGGAGACCGATCAGGCCGTCTATGATTTCAACGCGTCCATTACATTCGATAAACGCCTGATCCGGCAGGATATCGCCGGGAGCCAGGCCCATGTAAAGATGCTGGCAAAACAGGGTATCCTGACAGAGGAGGAGGCCCGAAAGATCGATGAAGAACTGGAGGCGATCCTGGGCGATGTCCTTTCCGGCCGGCTGGAGATTACGGGCCAGTATGAAGACGTACATAGCTTTGTGGAGGCAAACCTGATCCGGCGCATCGGGGATGTGGGAAAGAAGCTTCACACCGGACGGAGCCGGAACGATCAGGTTGCCCTGGATATGAGACTTTATATCCGGGAGCAGGTGGACGAAACGGACGCCGGGCTGAAAAAACTGCTTCAGGTGATTCTGGGGACCATGGAGGAAAACCTGGAGACTTATATGCCGGGATTCACTCATCTGCAGAAGGCCCAGCCCACGACACTGGCCCATCACTACGGCGCTTATTTTGAAATGTTCAAGCGGGACCGCCAAAGGATGGCGGACATCCGAAAGCGGATGAATTATTGCCCCCTGGGCGCGGGAGCGATGGCGGGGACCACTTATCCCCTGGACCGGGAGTACACGGCTCAGCTCCTTGGCTTTGACGGCCCGACCTTAAACAGCATGGATTCCGTCTCGGACCGGGATTATCTGATCGAGTTCCTGGCGGCGCTCTCCACGGTGATGATGCATCTGAGCCGTTTCTGCGAAGAGATTATTCTGTGGAATTCCAACGAATATCAGTTTGTGGAGATCGACGATACTTTCTCCACCGGGAGCAGCATCATGCCCCAGAAAAAGAATCCGGATATCGCGGAGCTCGTGCGGGGGAAGACCGGCCGGGTGTACGGCGCGCTGATGAGCCTTCTGACTACCATGAAGGGGATTCCCCTTGCATACAATAAAGATATGCAGGAGGACAAGGAGGTTTCCTTCGACGCCATTGATACCGTCACAAGCTGCCTTTCTCTATTTACGGGGATGCTGGAGACCATGAAGTTTCATAAAGACCGCATGGCGGCCAGCGCCATGAACGGCTTTACGAACGCCACGGACGCGGCGGACTATCTGGTGGGAAAGGGAGTGCCCTTCCGGGACGCCCATGGCATCGTAGGGCGGCTGGTGCTGTACTGCATCGAACAGGGAACTTCCATCGAAAAGCTCTCCCTTGAAGAACTCCAGGGGATCAGCGACAAGTTTCAGGAGGATATTTATGACGCCGTCTCCTTAAAGACCTGCGTGGAAAAGCGACTTACCATAGGCGCTCCCGGACGGGAGGCCATGGAGAAGGTGATCGCCCTGCACCATAGGTATCTGGACGGGGAGTCCTAAGACTGGAAAGAAATACTATTTTATCATAAAGGAGTAAAAGATTATGAGTGAAAAATTGAAAGTAGGCATACTTGGCGGGACCGGCATGGTGGGACAGAGGTTTATCTCCCTTCTGGAGAATCATCCCTGGTTTGAGGTGACGACCATTGCCGCCAGCCCCAGGTCCGCGGGAAAGACTTATGAGGAGGCCGTGGGAGACCGCTGGAAGATGAGCACTCCCATGCCGGAAGCGGTAAAGAAGATCGTGGTCATGAACGTGAACGAGGTGGAGAAGGTTGCCTCCCAGGTGGATTTCGTGTTCAGCGCGGTGGATATGTCCAAGGAAGAGATCAAGAAGATCGAAGAGGCGTACGCGAAGACGGAGACGCCCGTGGTCTCCAACAACAGCGCACACCGCTGGACCCCGGACGTTCCCATGATGATCCCCGAGATCAATCCCCAGCATGCGGAGGTGATCGAGTTTCAGAAAAAGCGTCTCGGCACAAAGAGAGGTTTTATCGCGGTAAAGCCAAACTGCTCCATCCAGAGTTACGCCCCGGTGCTCACGGCCTGGAGGGAGTTCGAACCCTACGAGGTTGTGGTGACCACTTATCAGGCAATCTCCGGTGCCGGAAAGACTTTTAAGGACTGGCCGGAGATGGAGGGAAATATCATCCCCTACATCGGGGGGGAGGAAGAAAAGAGCGAGAAGGAACCCTTGCGTCTCTGGGGAGAGATCCGGGACGGTCAGATCGTTCCGGCGGAGAGCCCCGTGATCACAAGCCAGTGCATCCGCGTCCCCGTGCTGAACGGACATACCGCGGCCGTGTTTGTAAAGTTTCGGAAGAAACCCACGAAGGAGCAGCTCATCGAGAAGCTTGTGCAGTTCTCCGGCGTTCCCCAGGAGCTGGAGCTCCCCAGCGCTCCGAAGCAGTTCATTCAGTACCTGGAAGAGGACAACAGGCCCCAGGTGACTCTGGACGTGGACTATGAGAACGGTATGGGCATCAGCATCGGCAGGCTGCGGGAGGACACGGTCTACGATTGGAAATTTGTCGGTCTCTCCCACAACACGGTGAGGGGCGCAGCCGGCGGAGCCGTTCTCTGCGCGGAGCTCCTGAAAGCAAAGGGGTATATCTCGAAGAAATAACGGACTTGCCAGGCTGTACTGCCTGATCTGTCTGATCTGCGGGGAGAACGCCTCAGCGCGTGTTTCCCCGCAAATTATGTCGTCTTGGAATGTGCGGTTATCGCATGTCATCGTCGGGGTTGTAATATGAAGGAATCTCAATATCAGTTGGATCTGTTAAAAGCTATGAATCAGAAAATCAGCGCCAGGGAGCGGATGTACCGCCTTGTCTGCGAAAAGTCCAGCGGCGCTTATCTGTTTATATCCAGGGACAGGGAGGAAGTCTGTGCCCTGGGCCAGTGGAAGAAGTATTTCGATTTTGATATTACCGCGAAGCGGGAACTGGAAAAACTCTTTGAGGTGATCGACGAACCTTATGTGATTCCGCTTCGGGACGTCGTTTTCCTGGAAAAGGATCCGTCGAAGACAGAGAGAAAATCCGTGGAATGTCTCACCCGGGATAAGAAGAAGTGGTTTTTCTTCCGGACGGACCTGATCCTCGACCAGGACGGGGTATGTACGGATAAGATCATCCGCATATTTGACATCACAAAATATAAGAGGCAGTCGGACGAACTGGATTACTATTCTTACTATGACATCTACACCGGTCTTTACAACCGCAATTATTTCATACGGCTTCTTGGGGATTTCCTGCGCAGGGCGGAGAAGGAAAAAGAGACGGTCAGCGTGATGATGCTGGATGTGGACGACTTTCATAAGATCAACGACAGTCTGGGGATGATCGCCGGGGACGAGATCGTCCAGCAGCTTGGAGCCGTCATCAAGGAATTGTGCAGCGACAGGATTATCGCCTGTCATTTTAACAGCGACGTGTATTGCATCGCCATATTTGGGCAGAGCGGGTCTGAAACCGTGGAGAAAGTTCACGGTGCCCTGGAAGAGCGGCTTAAAAGTCCCTTTTACGTGGGAAACGGCCAGACCGTCAATCTCACCGTGACCGCGGGTGTGGCCCGTTACCCGGAGGCCTCCGACAGCGCGCTGGATCTGATCAACTGCGCGGAGGTTGTCATGCTGAAGTGCAAATCCATGGGAAAGGGCTCCATTCTGTACTATGAGGCTCCCATCTTAAATGATTTCCTCACCAGCGTGGAACTGGAGACGAAACTGAAGGAAGCCCTTTCTGGGAATCGCTTTGAGCTCTACTATCAGCCGCAGTTTTATGCGGGGAACAAAAAACTCCGGGGAATGGAGGCCCTGCTGCGCTGGAGGGATGAGGACGGCAGAATGATCAGCCCGGCGGTGTTCATCCCGATTGCGGAGAAAAACGGCTTCATCGTTCCCATCGGCAGCTGGGTCCTTGAAAACGCCATCGGGCAGTACGCCAAATGGCGGGAGACATACGGCGCGGATTTTATCCTCTCCATCAACGTCTCTGCAAAACAGTACATACGGCCGGAGTTTGTGGATCAGCTGCTTGGAATCCTGGAGAAGCATCAGGTAAATCCCTGTCAGATCGAGCTGGAGGTGACGGAGAGCATCCTGATCGAAGATTTTGATACGGTCAGTGAAAAGCTGCGGTTCCTGCAGAGCAAGGGGATCCGAATTTCCCTGGACGATTTCGGCACTGGTTTTTCCTCCCTGAGCTACCTGAAAAAACTGCCCATCAACACGCTGAAGATCGACAAATCCTTTATCGATACGGTGCTTTCGGACTCCCCGACGCGGATCATCACGGAGTCCATCATCAATATGATCAAATCCCTTGGCTTTGAATCCGTGGCGGAGGGCGTGGAACAGGAACAGCAGTACCGCTATCTGCACGCTGTGGGCTGCGACGTGATACAGGGTTTCTTCCTGGGGAAGCCCCTTTGCGTTCCGGATGTGGAAAAGCTGCTTCAGGAACTGACTGTGAGGTAATAGAATCGTATGTTTTCAGGCAGACAATCGGAGCTCCAGTTTCTGGAGAGTCATTTTCAGGGGGAGGACAGCCGTATCCTTGTCCTGTACGGGAGAAAAGGCGTTGGAAAAACTGCTCTTCTCAGGGAGTTTGTAAAGGGGAAGAACTGCGCTTATTATGCCGCGCGCTCCGCATCCGGGAGAGAGCAGCGGTGCCAGTGGGCCCGGGAACTGGCTGCCCAGGGACACTTTATGGAGGCGTTCCCCTCTTATGCAGACCTCTTTGAAACCTGCCTTTCCCCCTTTTCCGGTTCCGGAGGAAAAGCCGTGCTGATCCTGGACGAATTCCACCATTTTATCAAGGCGGAGCCGGATTTTATGACTGAACTGGTCAATTTCAAAGAAAGGCGGGGCGAGAAGTCCCCCGTGCTCATGATCCTCAGCAGTTCGGCCTCCGGCTGGGTGGAGAACAGCATGATCGCGAAGCTGGGGAGGACGGCGTCCTCCATCCACGCCCTTCTGAAGATCCGGGAGATGAAATTCCGCGAGATCCGGCGGATCTTTCCCGGCTACTCCGACAGGGACGCGGTGGAGATTTACGCGGCGCTGGGGGGAAATCCCGGCCTGTGGAAGAGCTTTTCCCAGGAGATGTCCGCGCGGGAGAATCTGATTCGTTTCCTGATCGCGCCCGGAAGCCGGCTTTATGAGGAGGCTTCTCTGTATCTGGCTGAAGAGCTCCGGGAGACGACCGTTTACAATACGCTCCTCGCCGCTATGGCGTCGGGGCTGTCGAAACTAAACGACCTCTTTGTGCACACCGGATTTTCCCGCGCGAAGATCAGCGTTTACTTAAAAAACCTGATGGAGCTGGATCTGGTGGAGAAGGTGTATTCCTTTGAGTCCGGCGGTTACGAGAACACCCAGAAGGGAATCTACCGCATCTGTAATTCCTACATGCGTTTTTATTATCGCTTTCTGTATCCTTATCAGAGCGCTCTGCAGACCATGGAGCCGGAAGCGTTTTTTAAGCGCTGCGTGGAACCGGGCTTCGGAGAATTTTTAGAGGCCGCTTATCGGAAGATCTGCAGGGAGAGCCTTTCCCGGGAATATGCCGTGACGGGCGAGTGGATGGGAAAGAACGGCAGGATCGATATCGTCGCGAAAAAGAGTTCCGGGGAGCTGGCGGCTGCGCTGTGCCGGTATGACGTCCCGGTCACAAAAGAGGACCTTCAGTCGTTGGCGATGAGTCTCGGACAAGCCAAGCTGTCGCCGGATGAGATCCTTTTCTTTGCGGAGAGGGGATTTTCGGAGGAACTGCGGGAGACGGAAGAACAGAATCATTTGAGCCCGATACGGCTTTTCGGGCAAAAGAACGGGGAATGAGCTTGGGCAAGAATTTATACATCGCGGAAAAACCGAGCGTTGCGAGAGAGTTTGGAAACGCCTTAAAAGAAAATATGAAGTCCTTTGACGGCTACATGGAGTCGGAGGCCTCCATTGTGACCTGGTGCGTGGGACATTTAGTGACCATGAGTTACCCGGAGGCCTATGACGAGAGCCTTCGGAGATGGAGTCTTGATACCATTCCTTTCATGCCCAGGGAATATAAGTACGAGATCATCTCTTCTTCGGCAAAGCAGTTCGGGGTGGTGAGCAGTCTCTTAAACCGCCCGGATGTGGACGTGATCTACGTCTGCACGGACTCCGGACGGGAGGGGGAGTATATCTACCGCCTGGTGGAGCAGATGGCGGGGGTAAAGGGAAAGACCCGGAAAAGGGTCTGGATCGACTCCCAGACGGAGGAAGAGATCCTGCGGGGCATTCGGGAGGCAAAGGACCTTTCGGAGTACGACGCTTTGAGCGACGCGGCCTATCTGCGCGCCAAGGAAGACTACCTGATGGGGATCAATTTTTCCCGGGTGCTCACCCTGAAATACGGCTGGTCCGTCAAGGATTTCCTGGGGAGGGACAAGGCGGTGATCAGCGTGGGCCGGGTCATGACCTGCGTGCTCGGCATGGTGGTGAACCGGGAGCGGGAGATCCGGAATTTTACGAAGACGCCGTTTTACCGGATCCAGGGGAATTTCCGGCTCCAGGACAAAAAGTTTTACGGGGAGTGGCGGGGAGTGGCGGGCTCCGCATATTACCAGTCCCCCCTCCTGTATAAAGAAAACGGGTTCAAGGCCCGGGAGAGCGCCCAGGAGTTGTTGGAGCGCCTTGGGGCGGAGCCGGCAGGCCCCGCTGTGATAGAACAGATCGAGAAAAAGAAGGAAAATAAAAATCCGCCCCTTCTGTATAACCTGGCGGAACTGCAGAACGACTGCTCGAAATATTTCAAGATCAGTCCCGACGAAACCCTGCGCATCGTCCAGGAGCTCTACGAAAAAAAGATGTGTACCTATCCCAGGACTGACGCCAGGGTCCTCTCCACGGCCGTGGCGAAGGAGATCCATAAGAACATCGGCGGGCTCAGAAACTACGGCCCGGCGGCGAATTTTGCCGGGGAGATCCTGCAGAACGGCAACTATAAGAATATCGCAAAGACCAGATACGTCAACGACAAGCAGATCACGGACCACTACGCCATCATTCCCACCGGCCAGGGCCTTGGAAACTTAAACTCCCTTCCCGTCCTTTCCAGGAACGTGTATGAGTTGATCGTAAGAAGGTTCCTGAGCATTTTCTATCCCCCCGCCGTCTATCAGAAATTTGCGCTGACCGTCCTGGTCAAAGGCGAACGGTTCTTTTCCAATTTTAAGGTCCTGACGGAGGAGGGCTATCTGAAGGTGGCATTCGTCTTCAAAAAAACCGACGGAGAATCTCAGGATGGGACGAAGTCCGGGGAGGAAGCGGGCGCTTCCGCGGGTTCCGGGAAGGAGGCGGAAAAGGACGGCGATTCCGACCAGGAGATGAAGTGCGACGGAGAATTCTTAAAGATCCTGATGGAACTTAAGAAAGGCGCGGCGGCAGACGTGGATTCCTATGAAATAAAAGAAGGAGAGACCTCCCCGCCCAAGCGCTATAATTCCGGAAGCATGATCCTCGCCATGGAAAACGCCGGGCAATTGATCGAAGACGAGGAACTCCGGGCCCAGATCAAGGGCAGCGGCATCGGCACCAGCGCCACCAGGGCGGAGATCCTTAAAAAACTGGTCAATATCGAATATCTCTCCCTGAATAAAAAGACCCAGATCCTCACCCCGACCCTGATGGGGGAGATGATCTACGACGTGGTGGAGAGCTCCATAAAACCCCTGCTGGAGCCAAGGCTTACCGCCAGCTGGGAAAAGGGCCTGACCATGGTGGCGGAGGGGACGATCTCCGCCGACGAGTATATGACGAAGCTCACGGACTTTGTGGGCCGCAGAACCAATATTGTGAAAAGGCTGGGGAATAAGGGGGCGCTGTATCAGAAGTTCCAGACCGCCAGGCAGTTTTACAAAACGGAAAAAAACAAGTCTTAAAATGATTTCAGAGGAATAATCTGAAAGGACAGGAAAGATCGGACAAGAGAATAAATTAAGATTTGATACAGGAGGTAACGCGCAATGTCTGAAGTACGGGAAACATCCGGGGCCGGTGAGATCACGGTGAAAGCGCTCTTTGATCTTCGGGAAACCATCGCGGAAAGACTTTTTGAGGGGGCGGTCTATCCCTGGGAGCTTCTTCCCAAGATACACGATTTTATCTTGGAATTAGGGCCCAAGCTGGACCCGGAGAGATATGAGAAGATCGGGGAGGACATCTGGGCGGCAAAGAGCGCGGTGATCGCGCCCACGGCCTGCCTGAACGGCCCGCTGATCATCGACGAGGAGGCGGAGATACGGCACTGCGCCTTCGTGCGCGGGAACGCCATCGTGGGAAAGGGCGCGGTGGTCGGCAATTCCACGGAGTTAAAGAACGTGATCCTCTTTAACAAAGTGCAGGTGCCGCACTATAATTACGTCGGGGATTCCATCCTGGGATACAGATCCCACATGGGGGCCGGTTCCATCACCTCCAATGTAAAGAGCGACAAGACCCCCGTGGTCGTAAAGGGGGAGGGCTTTCGCATCGAGACGGGCCTGAAAAAGATGGGGGCCATGCTGGGGGATTTCGTGGAAGTGGGCTGCAACAGCGTCTTAAATCCCGGCACGGTCATCGGACGGCATTCCAATATCTACCCCACCTCCTGCATCAGAGGGGTGATCCCGGCGGAACATATCGTTAAAGTGCCGGAGGGGATCGTGGCAAAACGGTGAGAAACGGAAAAAATGCTTGTATTTTTTCCCTAAATATGAGAAAATAGGCAAGGAGATTATGACGCTTTTTGCAGTTTGCCGTCGAAGGGCGGAAAAGAAGGGCGGGAGCGTCATGAAAGATAGAAAAATCGAAAGGAGATTTCACATGATTTATTCAAAGGAAGTTGAAGAAATGTGTCCGGTTGCACAGGGCGTTCATCACGGCTGTGCTCCCATCCCTGAAGAGGCAAAGTGGGTTCAGGCGAAGAGAGTGGAAGATATATCCGGCTTCACTCACGGCGTAGGCTGGTGCGCACCCCAGCAGGGTGCCTGCAAGCTGTCCCTGAACGTAAAAGAGGGCATCATCCAGGAGGCCCTTGTGGAGACCATCGGCTGCTCCGGCATGACCCATTCCGCAGCTATGGCAGCGGAGATCCTTCCCGGCCTTACGGTGATGGAAGCCCTGAACACCGACCTGGTGTGCGACGCCATCAACACCGCCATGAGGGAACTCTTCCTGCAGATCGTGTATGGCCGCAGCCAGAGCGCATTTTCCGAGGAGGGCCTTCCTGTGGGAGCCGGCCTTGAGGACCTTGGAAAGGGCTTGAGAAGCCAGGTGGGAACCATGTACGGAACCCTTGCAAAGGGACCCCGCTACCTGGAGATGGCGGAAGGCTATGTCACCGGCATCGCTCTGGACGCCGACAACCAGATCATCGGCTATAAATATGTGAGCCTTGGAAAGATGACCGACTTCATCAAGAAGGGCGATGATCCCAACACCGCATACGAGAAAGCCCGCGGTCAGTACGGCCGTGTAGATGACGCGGCGAAGATCATCGATCCCAGAACCGATAAAGAAGTGGAATAAGGAAGAGGAGGCAAATACAATGGCATTATTTGAATCATATGAGAGACGTATCGATCAGATCAATAAAGTATTGAACAGCTATGGCATCGCTTCCCTGGAAGAGGCTGAGAAGATCACGAAGGACGCCGGCCTCGACGTTTACGATCAGGTGAAGAAGATCCAGCCCATTTGCTTTGAGAATGCCTGCTGGGCGTACACCGTTGGCGCGGCAATCGCGATCAAGAAGAACTGCCGCAAGGCCGCTGACGCAGCCGCTGCCATCGGCGAGGGGCTTCAGGCGTTCTGTATCCCCGGATCTGTTGCGGATACCCGTAAGGTTGGCCTGGGACACGGCAACCTGGGCAAGATGCTCCTGGAAGAGGACACCGACTGCTTCTGCTTCCTGGCAGGCCATGAGTCCTTCGCAGCCGCAGAGGGCGCGATCGGTATCGCAGAGAAGGCGAACAAGGTCCGCCAGAAGCCCCTTCGCGTGATCCTGAACGGCCTCGGAAAGGATGCCGCACAGATCATCTCCCGTATCAACGGCTTCACCTTTGTAGAGACCGAGTATGATCCCTACACCAATACCGTGAAGGAAGTTTCCCGTAAGTCCTATTCCGACGGGCTCCGCGCCAAGGTAAACTGCTACGGCGCAAACTCCGTACCCGAGGGCGTTGCCATCATGTGGAAGGAGAACGTGGACGTCTCCATCACCGGAAACTCCACCAACCCCACCAGATTCCAGCATCCCGTTGCAGGCACCTATAAGAAGGAGCGCACCGAGGCCGGCAAGAAGTACTTCTCCGTAGCTTCCGGCGGCGGTACCGGACGTACCCTGCATCCCGACAACATGGCTGCAGGCCCCGCTTCCTACGGCTTTACCGATACCCTGGGCCGTATGCACTCCGACGCGCAGTTCGCAGGTTCCTCCTCCGTTCCCGCGCATGTGGAGATGATGGGCCTGATCGGCATGGGCAACAACCCTATGGTTGGCGCTACCGTTGCCGTGGCGGTTGGAATTGAAGAAGCTGCTAAGGCAGGCAAGTTCTAATAAAACCAGTAAAATCAAAGGCTTCCGTTGACGTGAATGGTCAGCGGGAGCCTTTTTTACTATGCGACAATAATTAAATAAATAGGCTTTCTTTTTTGTGTATTGCTCTTTTTCGCTGCTTTCTATCATCTATTGCAGCTCATAGAGTATGGTAATCTTTGTATCATTTCTTTCTTTTTTGTTTATCTTTTCTATGCGTTATGCCTTCCTCTGTCCGTTCTGATTTTGTCGCTGTCTTAGAGAAAATGAGTTAGGATGTAATTGTGATTACAGTGAAAGACCGTGAATAACTTTTACAGTTAATAGAACAATTTTGGTTTCGGTTTAAACTTATGGGCAATTAATGACAAAAAATCTCTTTCATGGTACAATTAAGATACTACGGAAGGAGATAAAAACTATGGGTTTGTTTAGTTCAAAAGTAGATAAAGATCAAATCAAACAGCTTTCTATGCAAACGGAAAAGCAACAAGAGATTATAGCAAAATTAGGTGACGAAAATGAAGAATTACGGAAAAGGTATGAACTAGCCGAAAAAAGCAGACATGTAGAAAACGAGAAATTATTAAAGGAAAAAGAAAAATTGGAAAATAATATTAGAAAATTGAACGAATTACTATATAATTCAAGCAAAACATGTATGCAATCCGTGACAATAAATGAAAATGAAAAAGGGAACTTGTTTGAATGTGGTATTTATAAAGCGGGAGTTGATTTCCCAGAAGGCAAATATGATTTTCATGCAATATCCGGAGAAGGACTGCTTACTTGTACCAGAGGAGATATTTGGGTTAATATGTCAGAAAATCCGCATGATTCTTATGTGAAAAATTACAGAAATTTAGATATTCCCAAAGGAAGTAGAATTGAGATTTCTGGTAATTTGAAGTTAGTAATGGTTAAATCCTTAAAGATAGTTCCATATGAAAATTCTGATATGCAAGATGGATTACTGATATCTGGCATATATAAAGTTGGAACAGATATACCATGTGGAAGTTATGTTTTTGAAACAATTAGCGGAAAGGGTAGCATAGAAGTAGAAGATGAAATATATGAGCATATGTCTAAAGAATCAGAAAAAGGTTTCGTTTCAAGGGCACATATTTTATTAAAAAATGGAAGAACTATAATTATTAATGGAGATTTGAAAATTTGTGCGTATAAAAGCGCCCCCATATTAGCATATGAGAAAATCAATAGCGAGGAAGAAAATATTATATTTACAGGACAATATAAGATAGGGGAAGATATACAGGAAGGAAAATACATAATTGAACTAAAATCTGGAAAAGGTTGTATATATGATGAAGACGAGATATTTTTAACCTTTGATGATGAAAGTAAAATTAAAAGAGTAAAAGTTATTTTAAAAAAAGGCAGAATTTTATTTGTTGAGGGTGATTTAGAAGTTTATTTATATGAAGCAAAGCCTTTACAACAATCAAAAGGGAAAAAAAGAGATATAAGTGATAATTCTATATTATGCGGTGGAGTATATGAAGCCGGAGTTGATATTCCCTATGGATATTATGATATCTTTCTTTTTAGGGGAAAAGGTAGGTTGGAGTTAGAGACAATCAATGAAAACAGACTAAATTTTTATGAAGAATTTTCAGAAAATGAATTGAGGGAATATAGAAATTTACTTGTAGAATTTGGCGACAAAATTACTGTAGAATGTGGTTTGGAGATTTCGCTTACATATAGTAAACCATATATCAATGAAGATATTTCAAAAAATATTTTGAGAGAAATAAAGGATGTAAAGTTCGAGTTATCTTTATTAAGCAATAACTTGATTCAAGAATACTATAAGTTTTCTGATTATTCCCAAATATCAGCAGAGGAATGTAAAAATACGTTGATGCTTTTAAAGCAAGAAGAAAAAGAAATAAGAGATTCTGGAGATGATATTATAATTACTGATTCAAAAGCTAGTGCAAAATTCACAGAACGTTTAATAAGACAAATCCTAAGAACATTTAATGCGGAATGCGATAATATTACACTTAATGTTTCTTTTAATAATATTGATCAGAGTAGAAAGAAAATACAGCAATCGTTTGAAACATTAAATAAATTGTATGCAGTTTATGGTGTACAATTATCTAGAACATTGCTTAAATTGAAACTTGAACAGGCCTCTCTTATGTATACATATGAATTAAAATATCAACAAGAAAAAGATATTCAAAAGGCGATAAAGGAACAAATGCTAGATGAGGCAAAGGCGCAGAGGGAAATAGAAGAACAAAAAAAGAAAATTGAAAAAGATTTACAACAACACCTAGGGGAAATTAATCGCCTTATGAAATATCTGCAAAAAACACAGATTGATGCTGAAAAGCAACTTTATATGGATAAAATTAAAGAATTGGAAGAAAAAATAAAAGTTTTGGAATCAGACAAACAAACAGTACTAGAAAGGGAAGCAAATGCAAAAGCTGGTTTTGTTTATATTATTTCAAATATAGGTTCATTCGGAGAAAATATTTATAAAATCGGGATGACGAGAAGATTAGAACCTATGGATAGAATAAATGAATTGAGTAGTGCGTCTGTTCCCTTTGAATTTGATGTTCATGCTATGATATTTAGTAGTGATGCTCCAGAACTGGAAAATACCTTACACAAACACTTTGCTGATAAAGCGGTGAATAAAGTTAATCCTAGAAAAGAGTTTTACAATGTTGATATTGATGAAATTGAGAAGATTGTAAAAGAAAACTACAATGATACAGTTCAGTTTACCAAAGTCCCTGTTGCAAGAGAGTATAGGCAATCATTGAGTTTTCAAGGGGTGGAAATGTAAAAATATTGATAGGCATTTGCATTTCTTATTACCAACGGAATTTACGCTATCAATCTAAGTTAGTGTAAAATTATAGTTGGCAAAATAAAAGGAAGAGGCCGAAACCTCTTCCCAATCACACAGTTTTTCTTT